>JAGZRY010000017.1 GCA_018381425.1 Haemophilus parainfluenzae | reverse complement strand
TTTTGTCATTGACTATTCTTACCTTTCGTACATAAAAGATAAGAAAATGTAGCAGAAACAACAAATTAAATCTTTGTGCAACTGCTACATAATACCGAATTTTTTGACCGCTCTTTTTATTTCTTACAGCATTTTCTTCAATTGATACAGATAAGCTAAGGCTTGTTTTGGACTTAACTCATCTGGATCAAGTTGCTCAATGGCTTCGCGTAAAGCATCCGGTTCTGCTTCAAAAGCCAATTCACCTTGATGTTGATTTAACGCTCTTAAATGTTGAATTTGTTGATCACCATTTTGTGCCGACAATTTTTCTAATTGATGCAATTTTTGCTTCGCCAGTTTAATGACAGATTGAGGCACACCAGCCAGTGCTGCAACAGCAAGGCCATAACTTTTACTTGCCGCACCGTCTTGAACCGCGTGCATAAAGGCGATGGTATTGTTATGTTCTAATGCATCTAAATGAATATTAGCAATGCCTTCAATTTGTTCTGGCAGTGCAGTGAGTTCAAAATAATGAGTCGCAAATAATGTAAGTGAACGAGTTTTCTTCGCCAACCATTCAGCACAAGCCCAAGCTAAAGAAAGCCCATCATAAGTAGAAGTGCCTCGTCCAATTTCATCAATAAGAACCAAACTTTGCGAAGTGGCTTGATGAAGAATATTAGCCATTTCGGTCATTTCTACCATAAATGTAGAACGACCCGAGGCTAAATCATCAGAGGCACCAATTCGAGTAAAAATACGATCTATTTGCCCAATAACCGCGCTATCAGCCGGCACAAAACTGCCTATATACGCCATTAATGTAATTAAAGCGGTTTGACGCATATAGGTACTTTTACCGCCCATATTTGGGCCAGTAATAATCAGTAAATGACGCTGCTGATTGAGATTAACAGGGTTAGCAATAAATGGGTCTTTTAAGACTTGTTCCACTACAGGATGACGACCATTTTCAATTTTTACACCAATTTCATCGCTAAATTGTGGAGCAACATAATTTAAGGTTTCTGCTCGCTCTGCGAGGTTAACTAACACATCTAATTCAGACAATGCCAAGCTGGCTAATTGTAATTGACCTAAATGTGGTAATAATAAATCAAACAATTCATCATAAAGTTGCTTTTCTAAAGCAAGCGCCACCCCTTTTGATTTTAAAACCTTATCTTCGTATTCTTTTAATTCAGGAATAATATAGCGCTCGGCATTTTTTAAGGTTTGACGGCGAACATAATGAATAGGTGCTTTATGGGATTGTCCTTGGCTAATTTGAATGTAATAACCATGCACCGCATTAAAGCCAATTTTTAAGGTATCAATCCCCGTGCTTTCTCGTTCGCGTTGTTCTAAATTTTCTAAATATTGCGTTGCGCCAGCGGAAAGGGTTCGCCATTCATCTAATTCTGCATTATAGCCTTCAGCAATAACGCCACCATCGCGAATTAATAATGGAGGAGTTTCAATAATTGCTTTTTGAAGTAGCTCGATTTGCGCTGAAAAATCACTAATTTGTGCGGAAAGTGCGGTCAAATTTGATGATGTTTTTGTATGAATCAGTGATTTTATCGGTTCAATTTGTTCTAATGCGGTACGTAAACGCGTGAGATCTCGAGGACGTGCGGAACGCAGTGCTACACGAGCAAGAATTCGTTCCATATCCCCCACTTGTTGCAAATAAGGCTGCAATTCGTGATATAAATCTTGCTCAATAATTTCACCAATGGTTTTTTGGCGTTTTAATAGAATGTCTGTTTGACGGATAGGCTGATGAATCCAACGTTTTAACAAACGGCTACCCATTGGTGTCACACATTTATCTAATACCGAAGCCAGCGTATTTTCTGTACCACCCGCAAGATTTTGAGTGAGTTCTAAATTTCGGCGTGTTGCAGCATCTAATTGAATATTCTCGTTATTTTGAATAACACTGATGCTTTGAATATGTGGAAGCGAAGCACGTTGTGTTTCTTTTGCATATTGTAATAAACAACCTGCTGCTGCCAAGCCAAGAGGTGATTTTTCTACACCAAATGCACGTAAATCTTTCGTACCAAATTGACGATTAAGTTCTGAGATCGCGGTACTAAGCTCAAATTCCCAAATTGGACGACGACGTAGACCTTTATAAGGTTCGATAATGGCCATTTCAGCAAAATCTTCGCAATAAAGTAATTCTACGGGATTAATACGCTGTAATTCAGCTCGCAAGGCTTCTTTTGAATGAGGTTCACAAAGCTGGAAGCGTCCAGATGTCATGTCTAATGTGGCTAGACCAAATTTTTCTTTTTCCTGATAAACCGCCACAATTAAGTTATCTTGGCGTTCTGGTAAAAGGGCTTCATCACTTACCGTACCTGGTGTCACAATTCGTACAATTTTGCGTTCAACTGGGCCTTTTGAGGTGGCGGGATCACCCACTTGCTCACAAATGGCTACAGGTTCACCTAATTGTACTAATTTTGCTAAATAACCTTCTACCGCATGATAAGGCACGCCCGCCATGGGAATTGGATTACCTGCTGATTGTCCACGTTTCGTTAAAGAAATATCTAACAACGCCGCCGCTTTTTTTGCATCATCATAAAAAAGCTCATAAAAATCCCCCATTCGATAAAACAACAAAATATCAGGATTTTCTGCTTTTAACTTGAGATATTGCTGCATCATCGGCGTATGCTGCTCGAAATTGTCTTGTAAATTCATAACGTTATCCAGTTTAAGTGTTTAACTTTTTGTCTAGCAAGTAGTGGTTTTACGATAGAAGTTATGTGTTATTTTAATTTTCTACATCCACACTCAGTACTTCATCTTCTGTTTTTAACAGAGTATAGACATCTTTTAGCATTTCATTATCAATGTTGTAGCATCTCACTTGCAAGCGAACTTCGCCGCTCGCTTGGTCTTTTACCGAGATATTTTCAATGCGGTAGTCATGTTTCAATAATAAATCTGTTACTTTACTGATGCCGTTTGCAGAGCTCAGTTGAATAGCCAAGCGAGTACGCTTTTTATAGGTTTTACGGCGAACATAACGCTGCACAATCGGGCTAATACGGATAGCGATTAAAATCATTAAAGTGGCAATAATGGCATCAAAAATAAAGCCTGCACCTGTTGCCACACCGATAGCCGCCGCAGCCCAAATAATGGCTGCAGTGGTTAAGCCAGAAATAGCATCATTTTTCTTGTGTAAAATTACCCCTGCACCTAAAAAACCAATACCACTGATTACCTGTGCGGCAAGTCGCATAGGGTCAGTTCGAATATTATCTGAAACTTGCGCATAATGTTCTGCGGCTTGAATGGATACAATAGTCAGTACACAAGTCGTCACCGCAATAATGGCACAGGTTTTGACGCCAACCGGTTTGTGTTTAAGTTCACGTTCTAAGCCGATAATCCCGCCAAGTACAAGTGCAAGTAGCATTTTCCCTAGGATAAGTAAATAAGCCGTCTGTTCAAGAGCGGTCGAAAAAAGAAAAGAATTTTCCATGTTAATAATGAATATGAGTAAATAAAAAAAACGGGCGTTATTCTACCTGAAAAAAGGACTTTAATGGGCAAATTTACAATCAATTTACCTTTAATTTATCGCCTTTCGGCTTGAAATTGAGTAAAATCTAGAGCTTTGAAAGATATAGCTGAGAATAAATTTATGCAAAAATCAACGCCGAATATTGGCTTTGTAAGTTTAGGGTGTCCTAAAAATTTAGTGGATTCCGAACGTATTCTGACCGAATTACGTACAGATGGATATAACATTGTGCCAAGTTACGAAAATGTAGACTTGGTCATTGTGAATACTTGCGGCTTTATTGATAGTGCCGTGCAAGAATCTCTAGAAGCCATTGGAGAGGCGTTGGAAGAAAACGGACGCGTGATTGTGACCGGCTGCTTGGGTGCGAAAGAAGATCAAATTCGCCAAGTTCACCCGAAAGTATTGGAAGTGAGCGGTCCGCATAGTTATGAAACGGTAATGGCACAAGTACACAAGTATGTTCCTAAACCAGAGCATAATCCTTACACCAGCCTTGTACCAAAACAAGGGGTGAAATTGACACCAAAACACTACGCTTATTTGAAAATCTCAGAAGGCTGTGATCATCGTTGTACATTCTGTATAATCCCTTCATTACGTGGGGATTTAGAAAGTCGCTCTATCACGCAAGTATTGGATGAAGCAAAACGTCTTGCTGACGCGGGTGTGAAAGAATTGTTGGTCGTTTCACAAGATACTTCAGCTTATGCGATGGATACACAACGCAAAGAAGGTGGCGTGAAAACGGCTTTCTGGAATGGTATGCCAATTAAAAATGACTTAATGACCTTGTGTAAACAGCTTGGTAAATTAGGTATTTGGGTGCGTTTACATTACGTTTATCCTTATCCTCACGTAGATGATTTAATTCCATTAATAGCGGAAGGTTTATTGTTGCCTTATTTGGATATTCCATTACAACACGCGAGTCCAAAAATTTTAAAAGCGATGAAAAGACCAGGAAAAATTGACCGCACTTTAGAGCGTATCAAACAATGGCGTGAGATTTGTCCAGATTTAACCTTGCGTTCAACTTTCATTGTAGGTTTCCCGGGTGAAACAGAAGAAGATTTCCAAATGTTATTGGATTTCTTAAAAGAAGCACAACTTGATCGTGTAGGCTGTTTCAAATTTAGCCCAGTAGAAGGCGCTCCTGCAACTGAAATGGCCGACCAAGTGCCTGAAGAGGTAAAAGAAGAACGTTTCCACCGCTTTATGCAGTTGCAACAAGAAATTTCGGCTGAACGATTAAAACGAAAAATTGGCCAAACGTTTGATGTAATTGTGGATGAAATTGATGACGAAGGTATTATAGGCCGTACAAAAGCTGATGCACCAGAAGTTGATGGTTTAGTTTATATTGAAAATCTAAGTGGTACGCCTGTGAAAGTAGGCGAATTTATTAAAGTAACCATCACCCATTCAGATGAATATGATTTATGGGGTAGCTTTTAGTTATTCAGTTGATTTAGTCTTGGTGGTTAGTTAAGTAAATCAGTTGTTTTTTTCTAAAAAAACTTGATTTTGTAGCATAAAGCCTGTAATTAATAGACCCATTCAACACAACATAAAATAAGGAAAAACTCATGAAAAACGTTGGTTTTATCGGTTGGCGCGGAATGGTCGGTTCCGTATTAATGGATCGTATGTCGCAGGAAAATGATTTTGCGAATCTTAATCCCGTATTTTTTACAACTTCACAAGCAGGTCAAAAAGCCCCTGTATTCGCAGGCAAAGAGGCGGGTGAGCTTAAAAACGCATTCGACATTGAAGAACTTAAAAAATTAGACATTATCGTGACTTGCCAAGGTGGCGACTATACCAATGAAGTTTATCCAAAATTAAAAGCAACAGGTTGGGATGGCTATTGGGTTGATGCCGCTTCTGCACTACGTATGAAAGATGATGCAATTATCGTGCTTGATCCTGTAAATCAACACGTGATTTCTGAAGGTTTGAAAAAAGGCATTAAAACCTTCGTAGGCGGTAACTGTACCGTGAGCTTAATGTTGATGGCTATCGGTGGTTTATTTGAAAAAGATTTAGTGGAATGGGTATCTGTGGCAACTTACCAAGCGGCTTCAGGTGCTGGCGCAAAAAATATGCGTGAATTACTTTCACAAATGGGTTTATTAGAACAAGCAGTTTCAAGTGAATTAAAAGACCCTGCTTCATCTATTTTAGATATTGAACGTAAAGTGACGGCAGAAATGCGTTCTGATAGCTTCCCAACGGATAACTTCGGTGCGGCATTAGGTGGTAGTTTAATCCCTTGGATTGACAAGCTTCTTCCAGAAACCGGACAAACTAAAGAAGAATGGAAAGGCTATGCAGAAACCAACAAAATCTTAGGTTTAAGCGACAATCCAATTCCTGTTGATGGTTTATGCGTACGTATCGGTGCATTACGTTGCCATAGCCAAGCATTCACTATCAAACTGAAAAAAGACTTACCATTAGAAGAAATTGAACAAATTTTAGCGTCTCACAACGAATGGGTGAAAGTGATTACAAATGACAAAGAAACCACATTACGTGAATTAACCCCAGCTAAAGTAACAGGTACATTAAGCGTACCGGTTGGTCGTTTACGTAAATTGGCAATGGGGCCTGAATATTTGGCAGCCTTTACTGTGGGTGACCAATTATTATGGGGTGCTGCAGAGCCAGTTCGTCGTATCTTAAAACAATTGGTGGCATAAGTTTACTTTCACGACAAAGGGCGTATTCACTACGCCCTTTTCATTAGAAAATTATGATCAGAGAACCCCATTTTCATCAATTTGCTCTTGCAGAGTTATTGCCTTTTTTTGAGCAATTTCCGACGCAATATCTTTCTGGTGAACGAAATATCAAATTGGCTTATCGTCATTTAGTTCAGCCTGAAAGTGCGGTCAGAAAATTGATGATTTTGGTGAATGGCCGAGCAGAAAATATGCTGAAATGGACCGAGTTGGCTTACGACTTTTACCAACAAGGTTATGATGTTTTGCTTTTTGATCATCGAGGACAAGGCTATTCACAGCGTATTATTCCTCAAAAAGGGCATTTAGATGAGTTTCGTTTTTATACCGATGATATGGCAAAAATCATTGAAAAAACGACTGCACTTTATGCTTATCAAGCGCAATATATTCTTGCGCACTCCCTCGGCGCTTTGATTTCCACCTATTATCTAGCCAATTACGATCATCATATTAAAAAGGCAGTGCTTTCTTCGCCTTTCTTTGGTGTTCCCATGAAACATCCATTACGAGATGAAGTCATCATTGCAACGATGATGGCATTTGGTCAAGGTCATCGCTATGTTTTTGGTAAAGGACATTACAAACCAGCAGATTTAAACCTTAATGAACTTAGCCATTCTAAAACGCGAATGAAATGGATGAATAGAGTTAATCGAAAACGCGCTGCTATTCACTTAGGTGGCCCGACATTCCGTTGGGTACATTTGTGTTTAAATGCAATAAAAGCGCTCCCTAAAATCATTCCAAGAGTGGAAACACTCGTGCTTATTTTACAAGCGGAAAAAGAAAAAATTGTGGATAACAAAAATCTTGAAAAATTGACCGCACTTTTTCCGCATGCAGAATCCATGCTTGTACCTCAAGCAATGCATGAAATCCTTTTTGAAAAGGATAACGTAAGAAAAGCGGTGCTTGAACGCGTGAATCAATTTCTTCATTCTTAAAGTTATTTTTTAATCTGCATCAAGTTTTCATCAAATTTTATAAAAAACATCTCTTAAATCTTTACTCGTACTAAATAAGTGGTATCTTTGTGATCGCTATTTAATCGATTGCGTCACGGTTGTTATGTGTGATGTGTTATTTTTATTATTTATCTAGGAGCTATCCTATGGAAAGTAAAATTCCAGCAGTAGAAGTCAAACTTGGCTTTAAATGGCAAGGGCTGCTGATTGCCGTCATCGTTGGTTTAGGGATTTGGTTGATCCCAACACCAGAAGGTTTATCTGCAAAAGCATGGGGAATGCTAGCGCTGTTTGTGGCAACCATTGTGGCTATTATCGCTAAAGCAATGCCTATGGGTGCAGCAACGTTAGTTGCCTTGGTGATTAGTGGTTTGACTGGACTTACACCAATTTCACCAAAACAAGGTGATGTCGGCATGTTATCCGGCTTTGCGAACGGCACAATTTGGTTGATTGCTATTGCCATGTTTTTATCTCGCGCGGTGATTAAAACCGGTTTAGGTAAACGTATCGCGCTGTACTTCGTTGGTCGTTTTGGTAAAAAAATGATGGGTGTGGCTTATGGTATGGCGTTGGCTGATGTTGTTATCGGTCCGGGTATTCCTTCAGCTTCTGCGCGTGGGGGCGGTATTATGTACCCTATTATGCAATCTATTGCTGATGCGTATGAATCAAAACCAGGTCCAACTGCTCGTCGTGCAGGTGCATTCTTAGCGATTGTTGTCTCTCAAATTGACACGATTATTTGTACCATGTTCTTAACCGCCATGGCAGGTAACCCGTTAATTGCAGAACTTGCGAAAAGCCAAGGTGTGGAAATTACTTGGATGACATGGTTCTTAGGGGCAATCGTACCAGGTATTGTGAGCTTAATCGTCTTGCCTTATTTCGTGTATTTAATCTATCCGCCAGAATTAAAAGATACGCCTAAAATGGCAGAAATGGCACGTGAAGAATTAAAAAGTATGGGGCCAATGAGTAAAGCAGAATGGATTCTTGCCCTAGACTTTATTCTTCTTTTATTCCTATGGACGGTGGGTGATTTAGTCTTCCATATCCCTGCAACGATTTCTGCATTTATCGGTTTAGTAATTTTATTATTAACCAATATTATGAGCTGGAAAAATATCGTGGCAGAAACCACCGCATGGGATACGATGTTCTGGTTTGCGGTATTGGTGATGATGGCAAATGCACTTAATAAATACGGTGCAATCACTTGGATTTCCACCCACATTTCCTCATCTGTGGGCGGTTTCAGTTGGCCAGTAGCCTTTACTATTTTAGTGTTGGTGTATTTCTATACCCGCTATTTCTTTGCTTCAGCCATGGCTCATATTTCTGCAATGTATCTCGCTTTTGTGGCAGCGGCTATCGCTGTGGGTACACCACCAATCATTGCTGCAATTGGTTTAGGTTACACCTCAACATTATCCATGAGCTTAACGCAATACGCAGGCGGTCCTGGCCCTGCTTTATACGGTTCAGGTTATAACTCAACCGGTCAATGGTGGGGGGTGAGCTTTATTGTTTCTATCCTCTCATTAGTTATTTGGTTTGGTGTCGGTGGATTATGGATGAAACTACTTGGCTGGTGGTAATCCTTATTAATTCATAAAAAATCCCTAAAAAATGACCGCACTTTGATTTAAATCTCAAAAGTGCGGTCATTTTTATCTGTATTTTGAATTAATCATCCCAGTCATCATCCCAATCACGGTGTTTTCTATGGTGGTGATGTCTTTTATGTTTTTTATGATGGCGATATTCTCTGTCATCGTAGTCTCCGCCTTTATTCACTTGACTACCGATTACGCCACCTAATGCCGCACCGCCGAGTGTTGTGGCAATATCACCACCTAATAAACCACCGGCTACACCACCGATTGCTGCACCTGTTGCAGTATGACGTTGTTGTCTGTCCATTTCACAAGCGGTTAAGCTTCCTGCTAATGAAACAATCACTAACCCTTTCATCAATTTAGATTTCATAAATCTACTCCTCTATTCTTGTCGGGATTGCTTGCTTAAACACTTATGTAATCCTGCATGTAAAAGCATTCCTTTTACGATTGCTTTGACTGTTTGGAAAATTAGTTAGTTCAAACGGCTTGTTCAATTGGTTTAAGAATGAACAATTTTGAGTGGCTATTTTCTTGTAGGAAAACATTAAGGTTGATATTTTAAAACCTCTCAAAAATTGACCGCACTTTTGTATTTTTGATATTTCTTCTGTCAAATATCTCCTTCCTATTGCAATCCTGCCTGCAACACCATTCCTATGTCCGCTTGTTATATTGAGAAAATTGGATAGTTCAACTCGCTTGTTCAATTACTCTAAGAATCAGTATGTTTATGATACTTTGATATAAAATTATCAAATAAAAATATTTTTGTATAAATTTGATAAAATTTTATCGATTTGTGACTTTGATCACAGTATTGCAGAAAAAAATTCAGTACTATGCTTGCAACTCGATGATAGATGTTTTTAGTAGCGGGTTAATAATCATGAACTTTAAACCTAACATAATAGGAGATTTATTATGGCATACTATCCAGCAGAACCGTTCCGTATTAAAAGTGTTGAACCTGTTTCAATCTTACCAAAAGCAGAACGTGAAAAAGCAATGAAAGCGGCAGGCTTCAATACCTTCTTACTTGATTCAAAAGATGTTTATATTGACCTTTTAACCGATAGCGGTACGAATGCAATGAGTGACCGTCAATGGGCCGGTATTATGATGGGTGATGAAGCTTATGCAGGTAGCCGAAACTTCTATCATTTACAAGAAACAGTTCAAGACTTATTTGGTTTCAAACATATTGTGCCAACTCACCAAGGTCGTGGTGCTGAAAATATTCTTTCTCGTATCGCGATTAAACCGGGTCAATACGTGCCAGGTAATATGTATTTTACGACTACACGTTTCCACCAAGAAGCTAATGGCGGTATTTTCTACGATATTATTCGTGATGAAGCGCATGATGCGACATTAGATGTGCCATTTAAAGGCGATATTGATGTTAAAAAATTAGAAAAATTAATTAACGAAAAAGGCGCTGAAAATATTGCTTATGTGTGCTTGGCGGTAACAGTAAACTTAGCAGGTGGTCAACCGGTTTCTATCGCAAACATGAAAGCGGTTCGTGAATTAACAGCAAAACACGGCATTAAAGTGTTCTACGATGCAACACGTTGTATTGAAAATGCTTATTTCATTAAAGAACAAGAACCAGGCTATCAAGATCGCTCAATTAAATCAATCGTTCAAGAAATGTTCAGCTATGCAGATGGTTGTACAATGAGTGGTAAAAAAGACTGCTTAACTAATATCGGTGGTTTCTTATGTATGAATGATGAAGAGTTGTTCATGAAAGCGAAAGAATTGGTTGTTGTGTTCGAAGGTATGCCATCTTACGGTGGTATGGCTGGTCGTGATATGGAAGCAATGGCGATCGGTTTGAAAGAAGCAACTCAGGAAGAGTACATTGAACATCGTGTTAAACAAGTACGTTACCTAGGTGAAAAATTAAAAGCAGCAGGTGTACCGATTGTAGAACCAATTGGTGGTCATGCGGTGTTCTTAGATGCACGTCGTTTCTGTCCACATTTGAAACAAGAAGAAGACTTCCCAGCACAAGCATTAGCTGCAGCAATCTATGTTGAATGCGGTGTGCGTACAATGGAACGTGGTATTATTTCAGCTGGTCGTGATATCAAAACTGGCGAAAACCATCATCCAAAACTTGAAACTGTACGTATTACTATTCCGCGTCGTGTTTACACCTATGCACACATGGATTTAGTTGCTGATGGTATTATCCACTTATTCAAACATAAAGAGGATATTAAAGGGCTTCGTTTCGTGTATGAACCAAAACAATTACGTTTCTTCACTGCACGTTTTGAACAAAAATAGGCCTACCGCCCTTACCTCAGTAACGGGGTAAGGGCTTTTTGTATCTAAAAAATATTTGGTTAATGAGAAAAATGCGAAAACATTCTAATGACATTGTAATTTGATGTATTGTCAAGTAAGGAAGTGACTAGCCTTTCTACGATAATCGGAAAGGAGAAAACTCATGAATAAAACATTGGGAAGTACCTTAATTACCTCAGGGACGATGATTGGCGCAGGGATGCTTGCTATGCCTCTCACATCTGCTGGAATAGGTTTTACGTTTACAGTCGTTCTACTTATTCTTTTATGGATCCTACTCACTTATAGTGCATTATTATTTGTTGAGGTTTATCAAACCGCTGAACATGATGCCGGTATTGGTACACTTGCTGCACAATATTTTGGCCGACCAGGACGAATTGTCGCAACTAGCGTATTAATGATTTTCCTTTATGCATTGCTTTCCGCCTATGTGACCGGTGGTGGTGCAATTCTTGCTTCAACTTTACCTGATTTTGCTGCTCCTGATTTGAAAATGAAAGGTTCTATCCTTGCATTTACAATCTTATTTGGTGTTTTCGTAGCAATTGGTACAAGCTTTGTGGATGCGCTAAATCGCTTCTTGTTTATTGCGATGATTGCCGCTTTATTTATCGTGCTTGGATTGATGATCCCCGAAATTAAAATCGATAACTTAATGGCCATACCAATTGATAAAGCCTTATTAATTTCAGCTAGCCCAGTTTTCTTTACCGCTTTTGGTTTCCATGGTTCGATCCCTTGCTTAAATAAATACTTAGAAGGTGATGTAAAAGCCTTAAGATTTTCGATTATTGTGGGCTCTGCAATCACATTGGTGGGTTATATCTTATGGCAATTTTCAACTCACGGTGTATTAAGCCAAACTCGCTTCTTAGAAATCCTTAATCAAGATCCAACATTAAATGGATTGATTGAAGCGGTTCGTGTGATTACAGGCAGTACTATTATTGCTGCTATCGTGAAAATCTTCTCTGCCTTAGCACTGATTACCTCGTTCTTAGGGGTGGCACTCGGTTTATTAGAATGTATTGACGACTTGTTAAAACGTGTATTCAATTTTTCGGCAAACCGTTTAAGTTTAGGTTTCTTAACCTTCCTTCCGCCATTGCTCTTTGCATTCTTCTATCCAGAAGGCTTCATCCTTGCATTAGGCTATGCAGGACAAATGTTTGCTTTCTATGCAGTGGTATTGCCTGCCGCATTGGTTTGGAAGGCTCGCCATCAACATCCAAATTTACCTTATCGTGTGCCAGGTGGTTCAGGGTTCTTACTCTTTGTCTCAATTCTAGGGATTATTATTGTGAGTATCCCATTCCTAATTAAATTAGGTGTATTGCCTCCAGTAGTGGGTTAATAACACAATTAAAATAAAAAAAGTGCGGTTAAAAATCAGCGTGTTTTTAACCGCACTTCTTTATGCTTTCTCTTTGATCGTTTTGAGATAGCGATATACGCTAGGTTCTGAGATTTTCAAATATTTCGCCACCATCGGAATGGCGCCTTTGATATTGAAAATGCCTTTATCAAATAAGACTTGAACGGCGTTTTCCCGCTGTCTTAAGCTGAGTGGTTTATCGGAATGTAATAGGGTGAAATCAAGGTATTCACAAAGGATATCTTCGATGGAATTCTCGAGTTTTTCTTTATTAATTATTTCAGCCTCTTCCACCTCGGCAAAGGCAGCATCAATACCTAAAATATTGACGAAGTTTCCAAGGTTTTCCAGTGAAATTAATTTGGTCATCACATCAACCAACTCAGAGGTATCATGATTAATACAAAGGATGCCTTCTAATTTATCCCCATTTTTAATGAAATAAGTTGCACCTCGAATGACTTTTTCGGAATCAGCCACCGCTTTGTAGTTAAAGATAAAATCCTTATCTAAATACACTTTATCCTGCAACAAACTTGAAGCAAAAGAGCTAAGCGGAGAAGAAAGCGTTCGACCACTGACGTGGCTATTCGCAATGGCCTCCATATGAGCCTTATTCTTATCAAAAGAATGAAATACGACTTCGTATTTAGGACCGAGAACATTTCCCAAAAAATGGGTTAGGCCAATAAAATATTTCTTTTGTATGTTATTCATACTAGATTTATCTCATTAATTTCAGTTTGCTATAGGTATTCTATAACCGCTTATTTTTTATAGCAAATATATTGTAAAAAACGGCAGGTTATCTATGGTTTTTTACTTTGAACAAATCTTATAATGTCATACTCATCTAGAATTTTTGTTCGTGTATGGTTATACCTTATACAGATGGTTTATCATCAGCAACGGTAGGTATGCCAATATCCCTGCTACAGGTTTAGGAGTTTTAAGTGATTGATATAAAGATAACGATAAGTGTGATATAGCTAAAACTTATTTTTCTAGATAACTCTTTAGGAAAGAGTAAATTTAATACAATTGGTCTTGTAGTAAGAGAATCCATTGTTAATACATATGATATATTTTATGAAAGTAAAATAGGGAAAAAGATGAATCTAAATGATTTTATTAAAGTACTTAAAGTTTCTATTTTAATAGATTTAGGAATGTATTTCATGGCTCTCATAAAGAATGGATTTGATTTTTATAATGTGGATATTTTAAATATACTAAGTTCGTTTCCGTTAGTATTTATATTTTGTGTATTTATCTTTTATTTAAAAAAGTTGTAGCAGGTTATAATTTTCTCGGCATACGATCTGAAACAAGATATAAAGTGCGGTCAATTTTCAAAGAGTTTTAAAACTTCTCAAAAACTGACCGCACTTTTTGTATTGAAAATATAAGATTTGTAGAGTTTTTAAACAACTTTTGATATCATATTGCAAATTTATCAACAACTTAACCTTTGCAGTATAATGAAGAACTTACCACGCGCTTTTCTTTCTAGTTTATTATTTATTTCCTCTTTTGCTTTGGCAGCGCCAAGCTCACCAAATGCAAATGTAGAAAAACAAATCGATGCCCAACAACAAAAGCAACAAGCGGAACAAGATGCCGCCATTTTAGCGCAGCAAACGCAATCCGCGAATGTGCGTTTAGAGGGTGAAAAAGAGGCTTCGCTTAGCTTCCCTCAGAATGAGGCACAATGTTTTCCTATCAATCAATTGGTGCTGACCGATTATCAAGCTGAAGAAGAAAATTCATCAGCTTCTTCTCTTAAATTAATCCAACCAAGCCAATTCTCTTGGGTATTAAAGTCAGTTTATGCTGAGCGTGATTTTGCGCTGCCTGCTTGTATTGGCTCTGAGGGGATTAATGTATTACTTCGTCGTATTCAAAATCGTTTAATTGATTTGGGATATGTCACTACACGCGTGGTGGTGGAGCCGCAGGATTTGCGTTCAGGCATGCTCGTACTCACCGTGATTCCAGGTAAAGTAGGCCGTATTCAATTACAAGACCAAAGTGCGATTCCGTTTGCGACCCGTGGTACCTTATGGTTTGCCATGCCAATGGCGCAGGGGGATATATTAAATATTCGCAACATTGAACAAGGTTTAGAAAACTTAAAACGTGTACAGAGTGCTGATGCAAATATGGAGCTTGTGCCAACGGATGCAGTCGGTGAAACAGACGTGGTGATTGCTTATAAGCAAAGCTTACCTTTTCATTTGACTTTGGGATTAGATGATTCAGGCAGTAAAGCTACGGGGCGTTTACAGGGTTCTGCCACGTTTTCCTGGGATAACGTGCTAACACTTAATGATATGTTCTATATCAGCGGTACACGCAGCTTTAAGCGTCATAGTGATGATGTTGAAGGCGATTATGGCAGTAAAAACGTAACACTCTATTATTCAATTCCTTGGAGAAACTACCTTTTAACTCTTTCAGGCTCTAAATATTCTTATCATCAAACAGTCGCAGGGGCTTTTGAGTCTTATGTCTATTCTGGCGAAAGCCAACAAATGAAAGCGAATTTAAGTCGCTTACTCTCTCGTGGTAGTCAACATAAAACGTATATCAATGGTGCATTATGGACGAAAAAATCTCATAACTATATTGATGATACAGAAGTTGAAGTACAACGTCGTCGAACAGCAGGTTGGGAAGTGGGGCTTAATCACACTCAATACATTGGTGATACAGTGCTACAACTGTTTGCGAACTATAAACGTGGTACGGGTGGGAATAAATCCTTACCCGCTCCGGAAGAAGAGTTTGGTGAAGGGACTTCCCGCATGCAGATTTTTACTGCAGGCGTTGATTTTACCTATCCTTTCACTATCGGCAATCAACCTTTCCGCTTTAACACCAG
>JAGZRY010000395.1 GCA_018381425.1 Haemophilus parainfluenzae | reverse complement strand
CTAACAAATTAATTAGAATCGCACCAATGCTGAACCCCAAGTCCAACCACCGCCAAAAGCTTCGAGTAAAAGCAATTGACCGCGTTGAATTCGGCCATCACGCACCGCTTCATCTAAAGCGGTTGGTACAGTCGCCGCACTGGTATTGGCTGTACGATCAAGCGTTACCACCACTTGAGACATATCCATCTCTAATTTTTTCGCTGTCGCCGTGATAATACGTAAATTCGCTTGATGTGGCACAAGCCAGTCAATATCTGTTTTTTGGAGATTATTGGCAGAAAGGGTTTCTTCCACCACATTAGAAAGCTCTCGTACCGCTAATTTAAAGGTTTCATTACCTTGCATTTCAATATAGCCAGATTTCTCTACGCCACGCTCAGCTTGTGGAAGCTGTAATGCCGCATTGTTATCTGGCGATGCATGTAAATGCGTTGAAATAATACCTTCTTGCTCTGATGCTTCTAAGATCACGGCACCCGCACCATCACCAAACAACACAACAGTGCTACGATCGGTTTCGTCTAATTTACGCGAGTTAAGATCTGCACCAATGACAAGGGCTTTTTTCACGCTACCTGAACGAATAAATTTATCCGCTACGCCTAAAGCATAAACGAAACCGGTACAAGCTGCTGCTAAATCAAAAGAAATCGCGTCTTCAATACCTAATAAACCTTGAACTTGGCAAGCTGAACTTGGATAAGCGTGAGAACCACTGGTTGTTGCAACGATGATCAACTCAATTTCTTGAGGATCAAGATCGGCCATTTCAAGTGCTTTTTTGGCTGCTTCACATCCCATTGTTGCGACAGTTTCATCTGCTGCAGCAATACGACGTTCACAAATGCCAGAACGCGTCACGATCCATTCATCTGAAGTATCAACCATTTTTTCCAAATCCGCATTGGTACGAATATGGCTCGGCAAATAGCTACCGGTGGATAAAATTCTACTATTCATAATATCAAAACTTATTAATTAATAACGTTGTAAACCCGCCAAGATTTTTTGTGGAATTTGCAAACGAGCTTGTAAAGCTGCATCTGCAATTGCACGAGCAAATGCATCCACATTTGCGCTGCCATGACTTTTCACCACAACAGCCGTTAATCCGAGTAAAGATGCCCCATTATATTCATCTGGGTTTATGCGTTTCAAGCGATGATAAGCATCCTTAAAGAAAAAACGCAGAATAAATTTGGCAAATGATTTAAAAATAGGCTGTTTTTCTTTTCCTTTCAGAAGAGATAACAGATTCTTAGCTGCCCCTTCAAGGGTTTTTAATGCAATATTTCCCGAAAACCCATCACTCACGATCACATCAGCCACACCATTTAATAAAAGGTTACCTTCAATAAAACCGGTATAATTAAGTGCGGTCGATTTTTCTAATAAATTCGCGGCTTCACGAATGGATTGATGTCCTTTAATTTCTTCCACACCAATATTGAGTAAGGCAATGCGTGGATAAACTAAGTTCAATCGGTTTTCGGCAAAGATCGAGCCCATGACAGCAAATTCATAAAGATTTTGAGCAGAACATTCTACGTTTGCGCCTAAATCTAACATCACGGTTTTATCACCCGTCATCGACGGTAATAAGGATACCAACGCAGGGCGTTGAATCCCTTCTAAAGGTTGTAAGAGTACCTTTGACAATCCCATCAATGCGCCCGTATTCCCAGCACTCACACAACCTTGAGCCTCGCCTTTCTGAACCATTTCAATAGCTAAACGCATCGACGTGCCTTTGCTATGACGCAATGCATGAGAAATACCTTGATTGTTATCAATAGTCTTAGTGCAA
>JAGZRY010000394.1 GCA_018381425.1 Haemophilus parainfluenzae | reverse complement strand
AAGTGAAGAACAAACGGCATCATATATTGCCAGACAAATCACTGCTCAAGGCTTTATTATTGGTGCTAACGAGATCTTCTTAGTCTCCGCGATAACGTTCATTTCCTTGGTTGTTCTCATTTGGTTTGCTAAACCACCTTTCAGCAGCAAACATTAAAAACATCCCCAAAAAATAACCGCACTTTTCCATCTGAAATGACAAGAATTTATAATTTGGTAAGGCTAAAAAGCTAGGATATTTTGTGAAATGTCATTTCTACAAGTCTAAGACATGCACAAAAAAATAGAAAACTTGTGTACGTTATACTAATATGCACAAAATATTCTAAATATTGTGCATGTTATGTAAACGTGCACAAGAAACCACACTTTTTATGCATGAAGGAAGTTATAATGAACAACTATCAAATTCCAGATTTATTTGCCTTGGGCGAGATAGAAAGTAAAGCAGTATTAAAAGCTTGTAGTGCTGCTCATCAGGCATTAGGTGAGCTAAAAGGCGTGGTACACACAATGCCGAATCAAAATATTCTGCTCGGGACATTACCCTTACAGGAGGCGAAAGAAAGTTCGGAGATTGAAAATATCATTACCACGCAGGATGATTTATATCAAAGCAATATCAATACACACCAATTCACTACCGTAGCTGCGAAAGAAGTTCACTACTACGCACAAGCCATGTCATTAGGCTTTAACTCCGTCCGTTCCGATAAACTAATTACACTCAATCTAATTAAAGAAATTCAGGCTGCATTGGAAGGAAACGATGCGGGTTTCAGAAAGCAGCAAGGAACGGGGCTGGTAAATCAAACGACAAAAGAAATTGTTTATATGCCACCGCAAAATCCTGCCGACATTGAAAAATATATGTCTGATTTGGAAAGATTTATCAACGACTCGGCACAACTTGATTACGATCCCTTGGTAAAAATGGCACTGATTCATCACCAGTTTGAAAGCATTCACCCGTTTTATGATGGCAACGGTCGGACTGGACGAATATTGAATATTCTATATTTGATTCAACAAGACTTACTGGATACTCCGATTCTGTATCTTTCCCGATATATCAATCGAAATAAAACAAAATACTACCAGTTATTGCAGTCTGTCCGTGATAGTCAAAACTGGGAGGCTTGGCTAGTATTTATGCTAAACGGCATCACGGAAACCTCAAAACGAACGGTTACTTTAATCAATGGAATTAAAGTTTTAATGCAAAATCACAAACAGCTCATCCGCACTCACTTACCGCAGATTTACAGCCATGAACTGATTAACAATCTGTATAAACACCCTTATACGAAAATTGATTTCGTCGTACGAGACTGCCAAATCCATCGCAATACAGCAAGAACTCGTTTGGAAGCATTGGTCAGAATCGGTATTTTGAAGAAGGAAAAAATTGGAAAAGAAAATTTTTATATTAATGTGGAGCTGTATGGGTTGTTGATGGCGCAATAGAGATTATCAGAATTCTCAACGTTACTTAAAAACGAGCTATATCCAATCAGCTAGTAAAAATATCCAATGTTGTAATACAATTCTAGTAAATAACCGCACTTTGATGATGTTCAAAAGTGCGGTTGGTTTTTCTAGCCTTTTGCCAAGATGTCTTTTAGGAATCTTGCAGTGTGCGAACCTTTAACTTTGGCAACTTCTTCCGGAGTGCCTGTCGCGATGATTTGACCGCCGCCACTTCCCCCTTCAGGACCAAGATCCACAATCCAGTCTGCGGTTTTGATCACATCTAAGTTGTGTTCGATCACCACGATAGTATTGCCTTGATCGCGCAAGCGGTGTAACACT
>JAGZRY010000393.1 GCA_018381425.1 Haemophilus parainfluenzae | reverse complement strand
AGATTATTTGGATTACTATAATCATCGAAGGATTCAACTAAAATTAAAAGGACTGAGTCTGATACAATATCGAAAACAATCCTTTAAATAACAGTCTAACTTTTTGGGGTCAGATCATTTTGACCGCACTTTTTGTTTATTCCTTTTATTCTTTTGGCGATTTCCCCTCTAAGAGTACTTCAGAAACCCAACGTTGGGTGAGGCGTTTGCCTTCTTGATCTGTACCAAATTTCATAAAATCAATATCCACTAGTTTTAATTTGCTAGCTGGTAGGAAACCAGGTGCAGGTTCTGCATGGATATTGGTTGGATGTTGATAAGAGTCTGATTCTCCCCAAGGAATTTCTTGGGCTTCTTTGCTTAGTACAAAATCCATAAACAGTTTGGCATTATCAAGATTTCTAGAGCCTTTAATGATGCTTGCTCCGCCTAAAGAATAGCCCACGCCTTCGCATGGTAAAATGCCTTCAACTGGCGCACCATTTTTCTTCTCACGCGAGTAAACCAGCATAAAACCTAAATCAATCGCCACGGTACCGTTAGCCAAATAGTTGCTCGCAAGACCTGTTTTGGTATGTTGCATGAGATTGGGTTCTAATTTTTTCAAATAATCGAAAGCTTTTTCTTCTCCCCATAATGTAGAAAAAGTACTGATAAGTGAATAACCTGTACCCGAAACGCGAGGATCTGGATATTGAATTTGACCTTGATATTCTGGTTTTATCAGATCTGCATAACATTTTGGTGCAGGAATATTCAATTCTTTTAATTTTTTAGTATTTACCCCAATGCCAAGTTCCATTAAATAAATAACAGAAGTGAAATTACCGCGTTGATTCATTAAAGATTTAAACTGCGGCATAATGTCTTTTTGTAATGGGGAACGATAGGATTCAAGTAAGCCTAATTCTGCAGCTTGAAGATGGGGTTCAATTGTGCCACCAAACCAGAAGTCAGCTTGTGGGTTTTCTTTTTCTGCTTTAATTTTGCCTAATACTACACCAGTGCTATTACGCACAAATTGCGCATCTACATTGTATTTTTTACTAAAGGCTTGCGTGACTTTTTCGCATATAACGTTTTGTACGCTGCAATAGACGGTAAGTTTTCCTTCAGCCTGTGCGTGAGAAGTGTACGCGAGGGTGGTTAGGGCTGAAAGTGCGGTTAATTTTAGCGTTGTTTTAATTGACATTGTGTTTCCTTTTGGTTCCTTAATTTATAAGTATTGTTAGGGCGGCTAATATTAAGCGGATGGGGGATATTTGTAAATATATTGTTTAAAAGTATAATTCCCACTATAATCCCTGTAAATTTAACCAGATTAAAATAAGAGCAATGGATATTTCAGAATTACTTGATGGCTTGAATGATAAACAACGCGAAGCAGTTGCTGCACCGCTTGGCAATTACCTTGTGCTTGCTGGTGCAGGAAGTGGTAAAACTCGCGTCTTGACTCATCGTATTGCTTGGTTGATTGCCGTAGAAAATATTTCTGAAGGCAGCATTATGGCAGTTACTTTTACCAATAAAGCCGCTGCTGAAATGCGACATCGTATTCAAGATACTTTATCCAAACATGCTCAATCCAATTTATTTGGCATGTGGATTGGCACATTCCATAGCATTGCCCATCGATTACTACGTGCACACCATTTAGACGTGAACTTGCCACAAGATTTCCAGATTTTGGATTCTGAAGACCAACTTCGTTTAGTAAAGCGCTTGATGAAATTGCACAATTATGACGATAAAGCATTTCCACCGAAACAAGCGTGCTGGTATATCAATAATAAAAAAGATGAAGGTTTAAGACCGCAA
>JAGZRY010000392.1 GCA_018381425.1 Haemophilus parainfluenzae | reverse complement strand
GTCAGTTCGGCAATTTTTTCTTCGACTGAAACCAAATGTTTTGCCAACATACTATCCACTTCACAATGTTGAGATTGCTGCGTTTTCATCTCATTAAAAAATTTAATTTCGGCCAAGCTAAAATCTAACGCTCGGCAGGTTTTAATAAATTTTAATTGCTTCAAACTGGCTTCATCATAATCTCGATAACCATTTGCCAGCCGTTTAGGCTCCGGCATTAAGCCCATTTTTTCATAATAACGAATGGTTTCTAAATGAATACCGCTTTGTTTGCTCAATTCGTGAATCTTCATCTTGTTAAAATTAAGCCTTGACCTTGTAGTTACTACGGACTTTATACTTTATCCCAAGTTAATCAAATAGACAATAAGGAGCCGTATGTCCGAACATCATTCCCATGAACATCATGATCATTCATCTCATGAGCATATTCCACAGGATAAAAAAATCTTAGCGCTCAGTTTTGCCATCATTACTGGCTTTATGATTGTCGAATTTATTGGTGGCTATTGGTTTAACAGCTTGGCACTCATGGCTGATGCGGGACACATGGCAAATGATAGTTTATCGTTATTTTTAGCCTTGCTAGCGTTGTTTCTATCTACTCAAAAACAAAGATACATTGCCCTACTTAATAGCGGCTCATTGATTGTTGTGGCATTGATGATTTTAGTTGAAGCCATTCAACGCTGGCAAAATCCCATCGAGATGATGGCATTGCCAATGCTAGGAGTAGCATCGCTAGGATTACTCGTTAATCTTTTCGTTGCTTGGATAATGTTGAAAAGTGATCATGACAATCTCAATATCAAAGCAGCTTATCTGCATGTATTAACAGATTTATTTGGCTCCGTTATCGCGATTCTTTCAGGATTAGGCGCTTATTTTCTCGGATGGCAATGGGTTGATCCATTGGCAAGTATGATATTGAGTGTTCTCGTGCTAAAAAGCGGAATTGAGGCATTTCGCTTGGCATTAAAAAACACCTAAAAAACTGACTGCACTTTGGTTTGATATTTCCAAAGTGCAGTCAATTTTCAGCGATTATTTCCACTCACCTCGCTCTACAATAATTCCCACATTACTTGCTTGGGCAACCGCTTTAGGTTTGCTTAATTTGAGGCGTAACCATGAAATCCCAAAACGTTGTTGTAATTGATCTGCTACTTCATAAGCCACGCGCTCAATCAATAAAAATGGCTTAGCTTGGACATAATCTAAAATAAATTGGCTCACTTCCGCATAATTGAGGCAGTATTGCACATCATCCGTTTCTGCAGCTTTTTGACAATCCCATGCCATTTCCAAATCAAAAACGAGCTTTTGTTTAATTTGTTGTTCCCAGTCATACACACCGATTTGTGCGAAGACCACTAATTCTTCAATAAAAATACGATCCATCTCTCATTCCTGTAAAAATATAGTGGGCTTATGCTATCAAGTTTGGTTAAAATAACGAACAAGTTTTTCAAATACAATCAAGATTGTGGAGCACAAAATGAGCCTATTTGCCCTTTTTTATATGATTTTTGCTTATTTACTGAGTTCGATTTCCAGTGCAATTTTGATTTGTAAGGTAGCGGGCTTACCTGACCCACGAAAAAATGGTTCTCATAATCCTGGTGCGACCAATGTATTGCGTATTGGCGGACGTTGGGCGGCGCTTGCAGTACTAATTTGCGATATTTTAAAAGGGATGTTACCTGTTTGGGCGGGTTATTATTTAGGGCTTACGCAATTTGAATTAGGCATGGTTGCATTAGGGGCTTGCTTGGGGCACATCTTCCCTATTTTCTTTCAGTTTAAAGGCGGGAAAGGTGTAGC
>JAGZRY010000391.1 GCA_018381425.1 Haemophilus parainfluenzae | reverse complement strand
AACTAAAATTAAAAGGACTGAGTCCGATACAATATCGAAAACAATCCTTTAAATAACAGTCTAACTTTTTGGGGTCAGATCAATTTTAACCGCACTTTTTTATTCTTCGTCATCTTCTCTATAACGATCATCATCGTCATAATCATAGGTTAAGAGAGCATCCTCATCATAACCCTCTATATCAATCTGAACGCCATTTGAGCCTGCATCAAAACCATTAAACCATGCGGTTCTTAGCTCTTCAGGTACACGTCGACCACAATAATTAATACGTTTATTCAATTGAGATTGGCTTTGCGCTTGGAAATCTTTCCCTACTCGATAACCATCTAAGTACCAGTCCATCTTTATCATGACAAGCCGTCGTATTTAAACGTTTTACGTGTTTGCTCACTGAAATTGGGCTACGATGTTTTACATAATAGCCCTGTGTACAAGCACTTAATAGCCCAACAGCTAAAACGGTCGCTATTAATCTCATGTTGTCTCCTTTTACTACTTAATGTCGGGCTATCGCCCTTTTTATGGTTTTATAGACCGACAAAATAAAAGGAAGGTTCAGAAAATATGAGAGATCCGATTTCTATTTTAAGCTATAGCACAATCATGTCATCACGATGTAACGCAACAGCCCCGTATTCATAACCAAGAATTTGCTCAATATCTTGGGATTTTTTCCCTTTGATTAATTCCAACGCATCGCTGTTATAACGTGGCATACCAAGTGCAATCACTTTACCTGAGGTATTCTTAATTTTGACGACTTCACCACGTGAGAAACGCCCTTCCACAGCCGTAATTCCTGCAGGCAGTAACGATTTATTCTGTACTAACATGGCATTTTCAGCACCTTCATCAATCGTCAGCATTCCTGCTGATGGTGCGGCAAATAACCACTGTTTACGACTTTCTAGACGATCTGAATGATGTGCAACAAACTTAGTGCCAATTGGTTTATCGTAAGCCAAATCCACAATGACATCTGGTCGGCCACCTGGCGCAATAATGGTTTCAATACCTGAACGCGTTGCCACATCTGCTGCAATAATTTTTGTACTCATCCCGCCAGTACCAAGATTTGTACCGCTACCGCCTGCAATAGAACGAATATGGTCGGTAATTTGCTCAACCACAGGGATTAATTTCGCATCTGGATTTTTACGAGGATCGCTTTCGTACAAACCTTGTTGATCCGTTAATAAGTAAAGTTGTTCCGCTTGCACTAAAATCGCAACTAGTGCGGATAAGTTATCGTTATCCCCTACTTTAATTTCAGCTGTCGCCACCGCATCATTCTCATTGATCACTGGAATAATGTGATTGTCCAACAACGCATGTAATGTATCGCGCGCATTTAAAAAACGTTCACGATCCTCAATATCGGCACGAGTTAATAAAATTTGTCCAATATGAATATCATAAATCGCAAATAATTTTTCCCAGGCTTGAATCAGTTGACTCTGCCCTACTGCGGCTAGAAGCTGCTTTGACGCAATAGTTGGAGGAAGTTGGGGATGATTTAAATAATGTCGTCCAGCGGCAATCGCACCAGATGTCACAATCACTACACGAAAACCTGCTTGATGAAGTTGTGCAATCTGGCGAACAATATCGACCATGTGAGGAGCATTCAATTTTGGGGAACCGTGAGTTAATGTACTAGTACCAAATTTTACGACGATTGTTTTGCGATTTGCCGACATAGTTTATCCTCAGTGAAAAAATAGAAAAGTGCGGTTAAATTAGCACTAAAATTAATAAAAATCACGAAAAATCCAACCTCATATACAGATTTTGTGAATAGCTATGATATAGTGCAAAAAAA
>JAGZRY010000390.1 GCA_018381425.1 Haemophilus parainfluenzae | reverse complement strand
GGTTCGGGGAAAACATTAGTGGCAGCCTTAGCGGCCTTATTAGCGATTGATAATGGCAAACAAGTGGCTTTAATGGCGCCAACAGAGATTTTAGCGGAACAGCATGCGAATAATTTCCGCCGTTGGTTAGAACCTTTTGGTATTGAAGTAGGCTGGTTAGCGGGTAAGGTGAAAGGGAAAGCTCGCCAAACCGAATTGGAAAAGATTGAATCGGGTGCTGTGCAAATGGTGGTGGGGACACATGCTTTATTCCAAGAAGAAGTGGAATTTGCGGATTTAGCCTTGGTGATTATTGATGAGCAGCATCGTTTTGGTGTGCATCAACGTTTGATGTTGCGAGAAAAAGGCGAAAAAGCAGGATTTTATCCGCACCAACTGATCATGACAGCAACACCAATCCCAAGAACATTAGCGATGACGGTTTATGCTGATCTTGATACGTCGATTATTGATGAATTACCTCCAGGTAGAACACCGATTACGACAGTGGTTATTTCTGAAGAGCGTCGAGATGAAATCGTTGCTCGAGTCAAAAATGCCTGTATTAATGAAAAACGTCAGGCTTATTGGGTTTGTACGTTAATTGATGAGTCTGAAGTGCTAGAAGCGCAAGCAGCCGAGGCAATTTGGGAAGATTTAACGAAAGCCTTGCCGATGCTTAAAATTGGCCTTGTACATGGGCGAATGAAACCGCAAGAAAAACAAGATATTATGGCTGCCTTTAAAAATGCAGAGCTCGATTTGCTTGTGGCTACAACTGTGATCGAAGTGGGCGTAGATGTGCCGAATGCCAGTCTAATGATCATTGAAAATGCTGAGCGTTTGGGCTTATCGCAACTCCATCAGTTACGTGGTCGAGTAGGGCGTGGTAGTACGGCGTCTTTTTGTGTCTTAATGTATAAACCGCCGTTGGGTAAAGTGTCGCAAAAACGTTTACAGGTATTGCGTGATAGCCAAGATGGCTTTGTGATTTCAGAGAAAGATTTAGAAATTCGTGGTCCAGGTGAGGTGTTAGGTACCAAACAGACGGGGATCGCCGAATTTAAAGTGGCGAATTTAATGCGCGATCGTAAAATGATCCCAACCGTTCAACATTATGCTAAGGCATTAATTGTAAAATATCCGGATGTGGCAGAAAGTTTAATCCGCCGTTGGCTAAATAATCGAGAAATTTATTCGAATGCCTAAAGTGCGGTTATTTTTGAAAGAGTTTTATATAAATGAATAAATCAACGGTGCTTTTCTTTGATTCTGGAATGGGGGGCTTAAGCGTTTATCGAGAAGCGAAAAAGCTGATGCCAGATAACCATTATTTGTATTGCTTTGACAATGCAGGCTTTCCTTATTCAGAAAAATCAGAAGAAACAATTATTCAGCAAACATTGGATATTTGTAAAAAAATTAATCAGAATTATCCACTTGATGCTATTGTGATCGCTTGTAATACTGCGAGTACTGTTGTATTACCGCCTTTACGTGAGCAATTTTCTATTCCGATTGTAGGTACTGTGCCAGCCATTAAGCCAGCAGCAGAAATCTCACAAACGAAACATATTGGTCTATTGGCGACAAAGGGCACGGTTAAACGCCCTTATGTTAATGATCTTATCCATCAGTTTGCCACCCATTGTATAGTTGAACGATTAGGCTCCACTAAGCTGGTTGAAATCGCAGAGCATAAAATCCAAGGGAAATCGGTTGATTTGATTGCATTGAAAAATGAATTAAGTCCTTGGGCCTCAATAGAGAATTTAGATACGATTTGTTTAGGCTGTACGCATTTCCCTTTAATTAAAGATGAAATTCAAATTTGCTTACCTCAAGTGAAGAAT
>JAGZRY010000016.1 GCA_018381425.1 Haemophilus parainfluenzae | reverse complement strand
GCCGTTCAGACCTTTTACGAATTGAGGTGCGGTCATTCCCGCTCGGAAGTAATTGCTCATCGCTTCAATGCAATCGGCTTGCTGTTTGTTTTCCAGTTTCAAAACCTCTTCCCGCTCAACAGATTCCGCCAACTCACGCAATGCTGCGGCGTAGTTTTGTGGTAAAAGTGCGGTCGGATTTTGATGATCTGCTAAGCTGTCAAATGTGCGAATAACGTATAAGTGGAATTTCGGACTAATCCACATTGCGTAAGCGTAAACAAGTTCTTTGCTTACGAATGTTCCAAGTCCTTGTTTTGTAAGGATAGACGGATTTCCGTCTTTTGAAATTTCGCCAATTAACTCTTGCGTTTGCTGATTTGATAACCAGTAAGCAGGACGATGACGACTTTCACCACCGCTTGCTTGATGTAAATCATTTAAGCAAAAACGCCCTTGTTCATCTTGGCGAATTTGTGTATTATGGAGCTGTATTTGGTTATTCATTATTTGGATACCTCTCGTAATTGACCACCGCTGCAACGGTGGTTTTTTATTGCCGTTTATTTAGCGATATAACGCACTCAATCGTGTGTTGTGTCGCCGCCAAGTGTTTATCCAGCGCGCGACGGATTTTGTCTTCCTCATGCGAGGTGATTTCACCGTCTTCCAACGCGGTTTCAAGCACTTCAAAAAGTAATCCACGAGCGGATTGTTCATGCAGCTGTAACACCGAAATTTCCACGCTGTCTAACTGGTCTGCTTCAGGGTGTGGTACAAAACAACCGCCGGTTAAACGGCATAATTCTTCCGTGTAATCCGTTACGCCGAACTCTTGCTGAATAGCAATCAATTCTTCGTCTTTGAACCGCTGCCCTTTTGTCTGATAAAGCCGGTTATTTAATTCCGCCTCCGAAAATCCGAGAAATCCCGCCACCGCACTTTTGCCGCCTGGGATTTTCTCGATCATCTCGATGATGACTTGTTTCATCGCCATAATTTTTCCCTTGTTTTTATGGTTTTCTTTTTGATAAGTGCCGATACACTAAATCTATGATTTTTGGTAAAGCTCGCGATCTATCTTTAGCTTTCCATTAGTGATTTCTTGTAGTCGGTACGCATTTTTCTCTGGGATTACATCTTTCCATTGAGAAACGGCGGCTACGCTAATAGAAAGTGCTTTTGCGACATTTTCGAGCTTTCCAAAATGAGCAATAACATCATTTTTAAGCATGATTCATCCTTACATTGTTTAAGACTTCTTAAAGTATATTATTAAAGAATACTTAAATCAACATTTGTTAAGATAACTTAACTAAAATTTTTTGAGGGTATCTATGAAAAGCGAAACGATTGGGAAGCGTATAAGACAGCGTAGAACTGAGTTAAAACTTACTCAGAAAGATGTCGCCAATGCCATTAAGGGTGTATCTCATGTTGCCATTTCACAATGGGAATCTGATACGACTAAGCCTAATTCTGAAAATTTAGTAGATCTATCAACGGTATTAGAATGCGATCTCCTGTGGTTATTAAGGGGGGAAGGCTCGTCTTCAAACGTAATACCGGCAAGTATTGGCGCGAATAAGGTTCCTTTAATTAGTTATGTGCAAGCGGGCACTTGGACGGGAATTGATGATTTAAAAGAAAGCACCGGTGATTTTAATTATATCTACACATTTATAGATACGTCTGACGACGCTTTTGCCTTAGAAATAAAGGGAGATTCAATGGAACCCGATTTCAAAGCGGGCGATGTAATAATTATAGATCCACACATAGAGCCAAGAGCTGGCGAATTTGTAGCAGCTATTAATGGCGATTATGAGGCAACATTTAAAAAATATAGACCGATTGGCGATATAGACGAGTTGGGGCGGCATCATTTTGAGTTAGTGCCATTAAATTCAGATTACCCTACATTATCTTCCCTGAAACAAGAAATTCGGATTATCGGAACAATGGTTGAACATCGAATTTATCGCAGAAAAAGATAGTAACTAAAGATATTCATTTAGTGTTTTTTAAAAGGGTATAATCTTATGACTAAAAAAGATGTTTTTTACAGAATAAGTGGCGATGAGTTCGCCGAATTTTTGAATCACAAAGGCGCAAGTTTAAACACTTTTCGCTGCCCTGTTTGTGGTAATGAAAGCCACTCTTTATTAGATTGCGAAGATGTGATTAATGGAGAAACGGATAAGCCATTGACGCCGCAAAGAATTGTTTACCAACCAACACTATCAGGTACTCAATATCCAGGTTTAGTAGAATTAAGAACAATGATCGAACAGGGTAATGTGCCAAGAGCGCAGTATAGTAGCTTGGCATCGGAATTTGGCATAATAATAGGCACACAACATTATTCGGCTCCTGTCATTCATTTGATTTGTGACAATTGTAGCTATGTGAGAACGTTCAGAAAAAATAAAATCCTAGAATACTTGAATAGTAAAGAGGATAATCCTAATGAAATCTAAATTTAAAGATGAAAATATTTCGTCCGCCCCCTATGATCAGTTCTACCAAGGTGGTAATATACCATCTAGTAACATAAAGGGCGAAACTCTATATATGAGAGATGAGGCTATTTTTACAGATTATACATTTAGAATGAGCGAACTAGAAAAAAGCGTATTTAGAATAGACAAGGATTTAGGCGAGATCAAGAGCAATTACGCCTCTAAAGAGTATCTATCCGAAAAGTTAAATTCTAACTTTAAATGGTTGTTAGCAATCATTTTAGGTGTCGCTGCCGGTGGCTACGCTTTACATTGGGACACTCAAAAAGAAACTAATCAGCGATTCTTACAAGTCGATAATAGATTTCAGCAAATGGATGAAAAACTACACTCCACTGATGTTCGCTTAACCAAAGTAGAAGTAAAACTTGATAGCATTGATACTCGTCTTGCTATGGTTGAGAAGAAAGTTGACAGCATAGATGACAAGTTAGATATACTGATTCAACAAAAACAAGCAAAGCGATAATTTACCAAACCGCCCTCGTGGCGGTTTTCTTTTGCCTAAAATTCACTGCACTTTTCTACCGCACTTTTTCAAAGTGTAGCCCTATTTCATTTCTTCATTGTTCAAAAATCAAGCAACCGAATCAATCCAACTCGTTGAAATTTAAGTAATCTTAAAATATTTATTAATTTTTCTTAAATTATGTATTGCGTTTTGATTTAAGTTTTCTTAAACTACACCCATCAAAACGAGATACACATGGTGAACAAAATGATTGAGATTCTAAACTTTAAAAAAGGAATTAACGATAAAGCTCCAAGCGGTTGTGATTTTGTAGTTGATGAGCTTGTCACTTACACAAATGAGAATGGAGTTAAATTTGGTCCTTACAAAATCATCGGTTTCGCCAAAGATGTTAAGGATGTGAAAACAGAAAGATTTATCCACTTAAACAACGAATGTTACTGGTTCCCAGTAAAAGCGGAGCAATTAACAAAACAATAAGAATCTTTACTAAGCCCTCACCGCGAGGGCTTGAATAAAGGTTTTACAACCAAGCCGAAAGGCAACGCTCTTTAAAAATTTGAAACAGGTTAGTGATGGGAATTCATCTGTTTATCAAGCTCAGCAAGAACAACATTGCGAATAAGTGGATTTAACTCGTATTTATCATTAGTCCAGCCGTGCGAAATAAGTTCTTTTGACAAGAGTTTTTCAATGGCTAACTTAGTTCTGTCATCTGGGAAAATAATTCGCTCATTAAGACAGGACATCGCAAGAACATGTTGCTCTTCTGTTGATAAATTATGAAGTAGATTGATTAATCTAGCTTGCTCTGAATTAGTTTTTAATGATTCATGTAGTTTTGAAATAATTGATTTGGTCGCTTTAGAAATAAGAATCCAAATCATGGTAGAAACCAACGCAAAAATTAAAGAACCGAAATTGGCAAGCGTGAACCAATCAGGAAAGAATGCCGGTGTTTTTGCGTCGAGATACAACGTTAATTCGGGCGGAATGAACGTAAAGCCAACAAACAAGAAAACGAAGAACATAGTCATGTGATTAAAAACTACCTTGGTAAGTATGGTATTAAGTAACTTGGCGTACTCTTCCATGATGTTCCTCTGATTAAATTGTAGTCGCAGAGAGCATTATATTCCTCGATGTAGTCGCATACAAGAGGACTTGAGCCTTACAAGTATAAAGAAAGGCACTCATCATTAACCTGTTTTGAGTTTTAGACAATTTGGTTAAAGAAACTTGTCGCATAACGGTGCGCAGTGGTCGTGTAGATTGAAAGCCCTACCCTACTATGCAACGACAAGTTTTAAGTCCGCCAATTACGAAGCCAGTGAAAAACGGTGCAGTTGCCGAAAGTGGAGTTACGGTGGGTGAAAAAATACAAGCAAACGCGGCTTCATAACAGCGTGACATACCGGAGAGACGGTACATTAAAAACTGCATTTATAAGAGTGCGGTTTTTAATGGAAAAGAAAGGAGAAAACAAAATGGCAAACAAAACCTTTGAAATTGTTCGTCTTGCAATAGTCAATGATCAGCTTGGCAATCCCAAAGAATTGACATTGAAGATTGAAGAAAACAGCCTGTCAGATTCTGATAAGTCCAAAATAAAACAGGCCGTTTTAGAAAGTGCGTCTAAAAATACAAGTTTAACGCCGCTTGAATTGGCTGAATCATTATGTAAAGCCTTTATTTTGATTCAGGCTGATACATGCTCAAAAGGCGAATAACATCGGTGTTTTCATCTAAGCTTTCCAGCTCTGCTGATAACGTTTTGATGAACAAGCCGAGTTTTTTAGAGTTTCTTCCGCTAATCGCCGCACTTGTGGTTACTGTCTTAGCCGAGCATGAGGGCTTAAAAACTCATGTAGTTTTCATAATTTTGGTTCCTTAGGTTATTCGCCCACTGTAACAGGTGGGCTTTTTTTACGCCAAAATCGAGGTTAAAAATGAAAAAACATCAACTTAAAAACAGTTTTACATACTTTATGACAGGCACTGAAAAAGCATTGAAAATTATAACTTGTCTATTTGGTGCAATCATTGTGTCCGCAGTTATCAGTCTAGGTGCAAAAGCTAACCAAACAGACTGGCACGACAACGAATTAAGCCAACAAATTCAAGCAGAGACACAGTGTGAACTAAAAGGTGGCATATATGAAAACAGCGTATGTTTACCGCCTAATCTCACACTAGCAGCAGAAAAAGAACTGCAGTCTTATACCGCACAAAAACAAGCAGAAATTAACCGCACTTGGAGTAAATAATGAAACCTTACGCTGATTATTACTCCCAGATTGATTCGGCTAACCAACGTGAAGTGGATTGGCAAGCAGGCTATGAAATTGCTTTAAATGAAGTTATCACTGAAATTGACAATGATTTAAAACAAGGCGACAAAACGCATTATCACGAACTCACGGAAATGTTGTGTGATAACGATAATTTCTGGCTTGCTATTGGTAGCGGCGCAAGTTATGAGTCTTATAGACAAGAGGCGATTAAGAAAATCGCAGAGCGTGAATTAAACGCAAGAATGAATGATTATGACCAGGACTAAAAAGGAAATTACTATGTTAGATCTGATTCTATCCACCGAAAGCCGTGTGCTTTCAACCAATATTACCGACTTTGAAAAACAAGCAGAACAGTTTTTATCTACGCTTACACAGTCCTTTGAAACGGACGAAGATTTCGGGCGCGCGAAAGAAGAGGTAAAAATCCTCAAAGAGCTGGAAGATAAGACCCGCGCAGCGATTAAAAACGCACAGCAAGGCGATATTAACGAACTAATCGCACAAGCCGAAGCTATCGCAGAACGTTTTCGTCAAGAGCGATTGTCGCGTGATAAGTTGGTGAAAGAAAAAGAGGCATCAATTAAGGACAATATCGCGAACGCGGCGATAATTGAAATCCTCGATACGCGCAATTCGGCATGCGGTGAAAGTGCTATCTCGCTTGCACTTGAATTTACCATGCCAAAAGACACATTGAAAAAACGAATTAATGACGCGACGAAAAACAAACGCACCATTGACGGATTGACTAAAGCGGTAAACGCAGAAAAAGCGTTGGTACTTGCCGAATTAATGTCAGAAATCGCACGCCTACAATCGCGGCTAAAACTTATCCCAATCTCACACGAATATCTGTTCAGCGACGCGGTTAAATTGATTGCCGGTGAAGACGACTTGGAAGAAATTGTGGCGCAGCGTATCGAAGATGAAAAGCAACGCGAAGCACAACGCAAGGCAGACGCCGAAGCGGCAGCCGAGAAAGCCAAGCTGGAAGCGGAAGAACAGGCAAAAGTACAGGCGGAAGCGGCGGCGGTCGCGCAGGAAATGAAAGCGCAAAACCAACCTGCAGCACCGGCGCAAAGCGCGGTAGAAAATCACGGCTTTGTTATCCAAATTTCATTACCGCCGATGCCGCAAGCTGACGCAGTAACTATCGCGCGCGAAGTTAAAGCCGTGTACGGCGACAAATACGAAGTAACACTAAAACCACTTAAAGGATAAATAAAAATGGCAACAACATTACAAGCACTTTCGCAAAAATTAGCTAACCGATTTGAAATTGCCGACGGTTCAGATCTGATGACCACGTTAAAAAATACGGCATTCAAAGGCACTGTAAACGACAGCCAAATGACCGCACTTTTAATTGTTGCCAATCAATACGGATTAAATCCTTGGACGAAAGAAATCTACGCTTTCCCCGATAAAAGCAACGGTATTGTGCCGATTGTTGGTGTGGACGGTTGGGCGCGGATTTTAAACGAAAATCCGCAATTCGACGGAATCGAGTTCGACCTCGACGATGAAAAATGCACTTGTCGCATCTACCGCAAAGACCGCTCCAAGCCGATTTCGGTCACTGAATATATGAGCGAATGTTACCGCGATATGGGGCCGTGGAAAACTCACCCTAAACGTATGCTCCGCCACAAAGCAATGATCCAGTGCGCGCGTCTTGCTTTCGGTTTTACCGGTATTTATGACCAAGACGAAGCCGATCGCATTGCCGAAGCGCAAAAAGAGCCAATTAACGTAACGCCGAAACAAAACGTAATTGATGTTAAACCCATAGAATTTATTACTGCCGAGCAGTTACAAACTCTACAACAACTGATCGAAGTTACCGGTCAGGACGTTGAGAAAGCTCTCGCTTATTACGGTGCGGATAGCATCGAAAGACTATCAACACAAAGTGCGGTCGATTTTATCGGTAAATTAAATCGCAAACTGGACGCGCGGGAAAGCGCCGCCCAAAACAATGATGAAAATCTTGGAGATAATATCCCGCTATGATCGACGGATTAATAACCCTAGATTGCGAACAAGGCTCGGAAGAATGGCTGGCTGCAAGGTTAGGCATTCCGACCGCGACTGGTTTTGAAAATATCGTCACCGCTACCGGCAAGAAATCGGCAAGTTATATTAAATATATGGCTGAGCTGATCGAAGAAAGCATTTTAGGCGGTGGCGATACGTTTAAATCCGGCTTTATGGAGCGCGGCAATCAGTTAGAACCGCAGGCGCGCGCCGCTTACGAGTTTTTAACCGGCAATGACGTTATACAGGTCGGTGGCGTGTATCTCAATGAAGACCGCGAAGTTATGGTTAGTCCCGACGGATTAATTCCGTCGCTCAAAAAAGGGCTTGAAATCAAATGCCCGAAAATGAGTACTCATATCCGCTATTTGCTTGAGGGTGGCGTGCCGGCTGAGTACGTGATACAGGTGCAGGCGAATTTATGGGTAACGGGCTACGAAACTTGGGACTTTGTAAGTTACTGCCCAGAATATCAAAAACAAACGCTTTATCTGTTCACCGCCGCGCGCGATGAAAAATTAATGAAAGCCTTTGACGAACATATCCCGCAATTTGTTAAAACGCTGAAAGCGTATAAGGAATGAATATGAGAAAAATTATTCAAATCGTTACAGGACAAGATTTACAGTGCGATTTAGGTCATACACTTTACGCATTGTGTGGTGGCGAACTTATGCGTGTCCCAAGCTTGATAAATGGCAACCAGTACCTGATATTTCCCAGGTTAATGAAGTTGATTACACAAAACCCATGCGCCCTATTTACAACGTAAATGAAACCATAAATTTGAAATGGGTTTACAGAATAGATCAGCCGTCTGCTTATCACGGATTTCAAGTGCTAAAAGTCGCGGCAAGAAATGTATCTGAACAAAAATATAAATTTGGGGCTTATTACAAAACAAAAGATGAAGCTATAAGAGCCATTGAGGCTATAACTGGAATGGATTTTCAGGAATATGAAAAAATAAAATATTATTCTTAATAAAGAATAACTACCAAACCCGCTAACAAGGCGGGTTTTCTTTTATTTACAAACAACACTTAAATAACAGGAGGCTCGCATGAGCAAAACTAACTTTGATAAAACATTATCTCAACTTAATCGCGGCGAATTAAACGCAGAATTAACTTCTACACTCGCGGAAGTAATTAAGGCGGTCCGCGAAACTCGAAAACAAGGGACGCTAACATTAAGCCTGAAAGTATCCATGCTTAATACGCGCACCGAAAACCAAATCAAAATCACACCAATGGTTAATTCAAAAATCCCTGAATTGGATCGCGAAGAAAGCATTGTGTTCTCAACGGCTGACGGTGACGTGCTTTTCGATGACCCAAGCCAACTTAAAATGGATTTGAAAACCGTCGAAGATAAACCGGCAAGCTGTCTGAAAATCGTTAACAGCTCCGCCGCAGCTTAATCGTAAATCTTAATCACCAGCCTATCACACGACAGGCTTTTTTTATTAACTCCATAAGAGGAAAAACAAATGGAAAAAACAACCGTAAACGATATTGCCAAACTTGCGATCAATGGACTGCCTGTTGAAGATGGCTATAAAGCCGTTATTTTAAATAACGAGTTCAGCGTCGAATCGTTGGAAAAATTACAGCCTGCACCGAACCGTTTGCGTCAAAATCTGAACTTAAGAACCGAACAGTCCTTAATTGATTACTCCAACAAATTCAAGGTGGCCGGCACCGCTATTTTTGCCGACTTAGATGAATTGGAAATTACCGCAGTTTTCGACTACCACGCAGACCCAGCTAATCCACGTTGGGGTGACCATACCGCAACCTACAATTGTCCTTACTCAAAAGATTGGAAAGAATGGGCGCATAAAGACAAACAGGCAATGAGCCAAGTTGAATTTGGTGCATTTTTGGAAAACAACATTCATTGCATCGCAACTGACGGCAATATCGTAAACGGTGCCGAATTGTTGGCAATGGTGCTCGCCTTCGAAGAAACCCGAAAATCTGAATTTAAATCGGTTAAACGCTTACAAGACGGTACTATGTCATTTACCTACACAGACGAAAAAACTGGTGGTGGCAACGCAAAACTACCAGAAGAAATTGTGTTGGGCATCCAACCATTCCATAACGGCGATTACTACCAAGTAAAAGCGCGCATTCGTTATCGTATTAAGGACGGTTTGCTATTCTTGTGGTACGAATTAATCAATCCGGAAAAAGTGGTTGAAGACGCGTTTAATACAACATTGGAAAAATTGAAAGCCAATATTACCGACGTAGATTTCTACGAGGGCGTATTAGACTAAATAAATAAGACCGCACTTTAAATCAAAGTGCGGTCTTTTTCCAGAAAGGAAGTTGTTATGAACGAAGTAAAACTGAATATAAATATTCCAGTATCGATGTTTCGGCAGATGTTTTACGACTATTTCGATAATACGATTGGCTATCACACACCGCCTAAATTAGTCATGTTTACGAAAGCGCATTGGGCGTTGTTTGATAGCGAATTAAGAGATCGAATGATCGAATCGGTTACACACAGGGATGATGTAAACAAGATAGTCGGTAATTGCGAGCCGGAACTGTCAGATTTTAAAGAATGGCTGATTGCACACAGAGACGCAAATGAACAAGGTTCGCTGTTAAATGTAATCAATCTCCCAGCGGATATGCAATATAAAGACAAATCACGGGGTGAATAAAATGACTGAAACAGTAACAATCAGCAAAGTAGAATACGAAGACTTGCTAAAAGACAGATCAAGACTTGATTTTATCCAAAACCGTCGTCCATATATCGTACAAGACGGACTGGAAAAGGGATTTGAAATTACCCTTGGCGGCGGATTAATCTTAGATGATTGTTTTTATCACGATAATATTCGGGTCGGGCTTGATGCCGTAATTGATCAAGCGGTAAACCAGCTCAAGTTCTATTGGATCGAAGAACAAACCGAAATTTATTGCGGTTATTCTCTCGAACATATTGTAAACGCTCAATTTCGTGACGGCATTGACGAAGATATTATTAAACAAGGTCTTTATGGCAGATTGGTTGATGACGAGATCACTAAACCAAGAGATGTCCGAGATGACGAAAATGGAAGAATTTATCAAATGTCACTGAAAGACCTAGCTGTGAAATTCTTTCGCGGTGAACCTGAATTACTTTTAACGTCTTACGCGTAGGTGAAAGTATGAGTAACGAAAACAACGGCTGGATCAGGATTGAAGACAGACTTCCACCTGTTGGCGAAGATGTTCTTATCTTCGTGCCAACGCTGAATATTGGCGACCGAAAACAATTCGACATAGCTTGGCTTGATGACGGCAAATGCAACGACGGCTTTTGTTTTGTTGGCTCTACCTATGGTTTTGACTTGCCACAGGTTACTCACTGGCGACCAATTCCACATCCGCCAGCTATCAAATAAAAGTTGATAACTAAAATTCGGGAAATTACTGGAAATCTCTGGAAATTTCCCGAAATCAATTTTACCGCACTTTTGTGCGGTTTTGTTTTTATGGAGAAAGTATGATTGTTTGGGCGTTATTCGATAGTGGCAATGGATGTTATACGCAAGCAGCGAAAGAATACTCGGATATTGAAATTTACCCGATAGGCATGGATATTGAGAATAAGAATGACCACTTTATCAATCTAAATCTTGCCGACTATTCGCGTATGTTCGGGGATAACACTCTGTTTGATACTCTTGATAAATTGCCTAGTCCCGATTTAATTATTGCTAGTCCACCGTGCGAAAGTTGGTCGGTCGCAAGTGCTATGTGGGGGGGCAACGCAAGTTGGAAGCAAGAAACCGGCGCGATCAATAGAGAGTTATCCAAATTTACGATTCGGAACAGTGTTGATTACGATTTACCACACGTCCAGTTCAAGTACGAGCGTTCGTTTTTGAATCGGATAAATGGTGAATTGTGTATTTATAACACGATCGAAATTATCAAGAGATATGAGCCTCAAATCTATGTAATAGAAAATCCGAGCGCAAGCCGGATATGGCACTATATCAAAGATATTTTGAACTTTAATATTCCGTTTGATAACTTAACTTTTTATAACAACTACGGTTATCCGTTAAATAAGCCGACTAGATTTAAGAGTAATATCAATCTCAATCTAAAGTCCGAGAAAACGAAACCAAGTAAAGATTGGGCCACATTTTCTAAAAGCTACAACGAAAGGTCTAACATTCCCATTCCACTAATATTGGATATATATAAAAGTGCGAAAGAATTTTTAAACAAAAACAACAACGCTCCCAGTGAGCGTTTTTTATTTTAAGGGTCACTATGAACGATTTTTTATTTTGGTCGGCAATATTCAATTTAACTGCGTTTTATCTGATCTATCATTTCAAACGATATAGCAACATGAGATTGCGAGAGGATGTGTTCTTCTTCCAGGTAAAAATTTGGCTAATTCAGAGAGGAGCGAAGAATGTTTTTTAATACAACACCTGAAATTATTGACGGGCGGAAATACATTGTCCTTGAGTGCCGGTTTCACCGTGAATGGGACGTAATAAGCGAATCTGATAAAGGCGTAACGAGAGGGCAAGCGTTAGAAATCGTCCATTATTGGAAGAAATACAAAGGCGTGGATGATAACCAAATTATTGTTATTGAAGTGCCGGATATTGTTAGATCGCGTTGATTTAAGGGAAACACAAAATGGAAATCAATGTCTATGACGAATTTTTATCCCGTCCTGAAATTGAATTTCTGACGGGATGCAAACAGAAATCGCGAATTATTAAGCAGCTAAACGCGCAGGGGATCAAGTTTACTTTAAATGCCGCCGGCTATCCTGTCGTTCGCCGTGACTATGCTAATACTAAAACGAAATCAAACAAAGCTGGCGCAGAAAAAGAAACTTGGAGTCCAAAAGTTCTTTACGCATAGGGGGGAAATCATGGGACGACCACGAAACTATGAAAACCAAGGATTGCCACAAAACTTAGTTTGCCGCCGGAGAAAACGCGCCAGCGGGAAAGTCATAACCTATTATTTCTACACGCTCGCCGACAAATCCGAAAAATCTCTTGGCACGAACAAACATCAAGCAATCTTGGAAGCCGCTAAGTTAAATTTAGATCGTTCCTTGCCGAATGAAATTATCACATTTCATGCGGTGGTGGCGAGATATATGGACGAGATTGTGCCAAACAAGGCGGAAACAACAATTATAGGGAATAAGCACTCAATCGGATTTTTAAAGAAATTTTTCGACAATCCGACCTTAGAGCAAATTGAGCCAAAACATATTCGGGAGTATTTGACTTGGCGGAAAGATAAACCAAGTTCGGCAAATAGAGAAGTTACTCTATTTCACCACATTTGGGCAATGGCGCGCGAATGGGGATATACAAAGCTCCCCTGCCCTAGCGACGGTATCGCAAAGCATAAAGTGAAACCGCGTGATGTTTACGTCGAAGATCACGTTTATCAAAAGGTTTACGAACTCTGCGACCAAGACATGAAAGACCTAATGGATATAGCCTATCTGACCGGTCAACGCCCAGTAGATATTGTCAAAATCCACCGCAGCCATATCTATGACGGAATTTTACATATCACGCAACAAAAGACTGGTGCGAAACTACGCATCGCAATAATCGGGCAGCTACAAGAAATTGTTGAGCGGCGGTTACAAGATAAGGAAGGCTATCTTTTCCTTAATACTTGGGGCAATCCAATGACCCGTGCATTGGTGACAAATAACTTTTTGGACGTAAAGAGGAAAGCTATTGCGCTTTATCCGGAGTTGAGAAATGAACTTGAACAATTCCAATTCCGCGACTTGCGAGCCAAAGCGGGTACAGATAAATCATTATCTGCGGGCGATGATGAAGCCAGAAAACAACTCGGTCATACGTCTTTGCGGATGACAAAACGTTACATCCGAAAAGACAAGGTGATCAGCCCGACAAAATAGGGAGTTTCGGAACGTATACCGTTATTTCGGAACGCTTGTAAAATTTTAGTTTGTAATTCATTGTTTTTATTTGGCGCGTAAAAATGGCATCTAAAAATCCAAGTTTTACACACACTTAGGCGTGTCAAGTCTTAAACACTTCAAAATTTAAAAATATTTTATTTTTTTTGCTGGACTTTGTGTAACATATTGATATTTAAATAAATATCACCAAATGACTAATAGATGAACAATTTGAGACAAAGCCAGTCTGCATCAGTGGTTGACCATTTTAAACAAAAACAATCCACAAAGTTATCCACAGGCTCTGTGGATAGAAAAAGTAGACGTTTGATAGTAATAAAATAGGATAATAATAAAAAAATCCTCTTTGATCTAATTTCAAAGAGGATTTTCATAAAATAGATTAAGAAAATAGCCGCTTAAGCTCTTTCTCATACATATAAATATTAACTGGATTAGTTGGCAGCTGAGAATCTAAATATTCATTTGCACGTTTAACATATTCTTCATGATGTTTATCATGATTATCGATTACATCCAGTAATACTTTTGCACCTTCAAAAGCATCAAATTGGTCATAATAATATCCAACACCTTTAGGAATTAGTTTTGAGTTATGAATAAATGGATATCCTCCGTATAATGCATCATTATAAGCATAATTTAAGCCATTTTCCCATTGATGACTTAACACTATATCTACATAACGTGTTAAAAAATCAGGCATTTGATAACGACCTTCTACAGTCATGACTCCGTCGTTGACCAAATTTGTTCGGCCAATAAAGTTAAAGAAGGTTGGATTATCTTTTTTATCATAGGTATTACACATATAAACATGTTGAATTTTATTTGGCTGTTCGCGGTAGGCTTGTTCTGCAATCAAAATAGGTGTAAAGCTATTTTTAACTACATTAATATTTGCTTCAAAAGATGCTATACGCTTTGCCTTTTTATCTGAATTAGGTTTATACCCAAAATCTAAATTATGTTGTTCTTTAATACGCTTAATGACTTGATCACAAAAGACTGGCGACCAAATGGGAGGGACAACATAAGATGGGCAACGATACATGATTGAGAAATAAGATTTACAAGTATTTTCATGTTGTGGGATCATCCATACCGCATCAAATGTTGTTCCATTAAATACTCTCCCAGCCTTTTTATCAAATAAGAAATTTTCTATATCCATAATAAAATCATTTCCCATTTTGTAGCTAACCACTTTACCTCCATGTTCATGCATGCGAGTTACTTGATGTGGTTCAATGATCAAAGTTCCTTCAATTAGTAAATCAAGACTTTCAATAACATCTTCGATATAGGCAAATTTGAGATTCATTTCGTTAAGCATGAATCCTTCAGGAGGGGAAGTACGTTTTTCAGGCCCCCAGGAAACTAAAACCACTTCATCAATAAGCTCTGAGTGTTGAAATAAGTGACAAAGATGGATGACATTCTGATTTGCACCATTTGCCCAGATATCCGTAACATTACCTTCTAAATTAAAAGTGATTCCAATTTTATACTTTTTCATGATATATCCTACCTTAATTTACTACAACTATTACAAGATATTAAGATTATTTATATTAGACATATACAATAAAATCACTCAGGTTTCCCTGAGTGATTTTCTCATTATGATTTAGTATAGATTACCATTGATAGCCAATTCCACCACCAACGGCGTAATCTCCAGCACTGTTTGCAGAGCCGCTAGCCTTGAAGTGAATTCGATTATTATCACTTGATCTACTAATACCGACAGCAATTGCATTTTGTCCTTTAAAGTTGCCAACACCCAGCCCAATCATTGTGCCTCCAGCACGATTTGCAGTAGGGATATTAGCCATTGCAACAGCACCGGCAATGCCTCCACGAAGTTTCTTATCAGTTTGTTTCAATTCATTACGAACTGAATTTACTGAGTTATCAACATACTGTTTGTTTACTGCATCTGTATTATGAATAGGTGTTGCAACGTTAGTAATACGGCGGTTTACAATAGGTTGACCATTTGAACCATCATTACCTACCGATACAGTATCTTTTTCGTTCGCTACAGATCCTTGTCCAATTGCAACTGCATTTTCTGCTTTCGCTTTTGCTCCTTGACCAATTGCTGTCGCATTCTTCGCGGATGCTTGAGAATTATTTCCTAAAGCTGTTGTGTTTTCACCACTTGCATTTGAACCGTATCCCATTGCCGTTGCATCCTTGCCTTTTGCTTTAGCACTATCACGATTGCTGGAGTTATCTGCAGCAAAGGCTGTTTTTCCATCTCGGCTAATTAAACCTGAATCTTCAATACGCTGTGCTGTGCTAGCAGCTGATTGGGCTGATTTGTCTGCAGCAGTCGCTGAGCTTGCAGCTGATTGGGCTGATTTATCAGCGGCAGTCGCTGAGCTTGCTGCAGAAGTTGCT
>JAGZRY010000015.1 GCA_018381425.1 Haemophilus parainfluenzae | reverse complement strand
CGGAAAAAATGCGGCGTGTTGCCGTGGTCAAAATCAATATCGTGCAGCATCCAGCCTAAATCGCGGTTTGCCTCGCTTTCCAATAACGCCGACGGCGGCAGCGGCTCGCCTTCGTCAATCAACGCAAAATCGGCAGGAAATTCACGCACGCCCAAACAAGGCTGCTGGAAACATTGCCCCTTTTTCGCACGGCGTTTGAACATCTCGATATGCTTGGTAACGGTCTCATCCGCCCCCGCTTTTGCCGTCAGCACCGCATGGGCTTCAATTACATACGCCACGTCTTTAAGCACCGTCGCCGCGCGCTGCTGGCGGTCGTCTTCAATCAGCGTATATAAATCGGCAACGCTCTTACGCTTCATTGCGCCACTGACCTTGCCCGCCGAAATCTTGCCGCCCAACTCATTGCGCCGCACCGACTCAAACCGAATCGGCTTCAACACATAAATCCGGTCAATCACCCACCGAATTGCAGGCTTCCAATGCACCGCCGCCAAAATCCCGCGCGCCGCCGACGGCGTGATGACATCATAAGACACCCGCTCCACCTTCATCTCCGGACGGGTAAAACAGGCATAATCGCCCCAAACGTGTAGGCGGATTTGGTTCATTTGATTCTCCTTTTTTGTATACGCGCCCCTTCGTAAGGAAGGGGCGGATTAGCTGACTAATCTAACTACTTTAGTTTCAATCCACGCACGGTTAAGTGCGAAAAGTTTTCAGACGACCTAAAAAACAACGAGAAAACTGACCGCACTTTTCTGTTATTCGATTAAACATCGTCTTTGTCTGATGAATCATCATTTTTTCTTGGTGCATTGTTATTTTTCGCCTGATTAACCTTGATTGATTCTTGTCTCTCACTCATAGCATTTCCTGCAAGTTCTTTCACTTTATCTGGGAAACTTGGGATTTTAGACATGGCTTGCTTAACAATATTTGATGAAGCTAGTTCATGCCAAGGGCTTCCATGATTTTCAGCCTCAACTAAACGTAAAGGCAACTCATCTAATCTCGTTAAAGCAGAACTAAGCAATTTAGCTTCCATTTCTTTATCAAACCGAGCTGTTTCTTTACGGAAACCTTCATAAGCACGAGAAACAGAGGCTTTAAAGGCGTAATCTTCCGATAATTTAAATCGTTGCCCAATTTGTTTGGTTGCCAACCAAGAGAACCATATTGGTGCACCAATTGACAAAATTGCCATAATGAAATTGATAGACATACTTAAACTAGAAATATCCTGCTGTGCCATTAACTCTAGTAACTTTTGTAATTGAACTGATCCAAAGTAACCACCTGCACTAAGCGATAAAACCAATCCACCAACCCATACCCACATAGATGTAGATAAACTATCAGAGCGTTCGGAAAAGGCCGCTGCTAACCCCACACTTGTAGCTGCAGCATAGGTGCTTTTACATTCTTCTAATATATCTTTGGCTTCTTTAGAAGCACCTTTTAATTCTGCTTGAAGGTTTTCAATTTCTGTTTTTGTATTTGAAACTGCCGTTTTATCTGCAGTAGATTCAGTTACTAATTGACCTATAGTCTTCCTGGCTTCCCTTAACGATTCCAAATCTGTAGGTAATTGCTCTGCTGTCTCATGTGCTTGTTCTATACTGGAAACCATATCCTTTAACGGAGATGTTCTAGGTTCAAGATCATTTAATGTTGCCTCTAAACTCCTGACTCTTCTTCTTTGGTTCTTTAACTGAATAGCTAACTCTTTACTATCGTCTTTAATCAAAAAAGGTTCTAGGGCTGTCCTTAAGGCGTTTATCGTGATTATGTAGGCTGAAACTGCTTCATGAGGATTTCCCCATATTTGAGGAATTGTATTAGCTCTTAAAAATTCCAGAGCTTTTACATAGCGGGAAAGTACATTATTCTCATCATTAATTTCATCATTTCCTTTGGTCTCAATGAGAGTAATTACCTTTTGTGCTTCAGTAACTAACTCTTCTCTTGCTATTCCTGGATATGTCCAACTATTTCTTGCATAATTTAATACATCTTCACTAGAGATGGAGCTTTCTAATTGTTGAATAATATTATTCAATTCATCTTTAATATCTAACAAAACTTGATTCATAGGGTTTTCCTTAAGGTTATAAATAATGTAACACTGTTAAGTATATTACTCTTGTATTTTTAAACATTCAACTTCTAAAGAAGTTATATTAAAAGCTTAAAACGCCAAACTCTCCCCCTTCAAAAATACCGTATCCTCCCAACTCAGCCCCGCCACTTCATCATACAAATCCAACCCAATCAGCGTATAAAACTGTTTGCCGAAGTTTTTCTCGTTAATCGGTTCGATACGCCCTGCTTTATACAAAGCAGCGAGGGCTTTTTCGGGAATTTGGACAGTGTAGGGTTGCAGTTTGCGTAAGAGTCCGCCAATGTGGTCGGCGTGGTGCAGGCTGCTAATGAGGCTTTCAGCCTCAGCATCAAACGGAATAATCAGCGGCTGCATATGGCTTTCGATCATGCAGAATTTGTCAGCGATGGTTTGGAATGGGAAATCGAGGCTTTGCCCGGCGTTCCGGTGCATTTGCAGGATTTGTTTGTTATCCAGTTCTTTGCCTTTTAAGTCATAAAGGTCTTTGAAATAGGCGGCGATGGCTTGGGTGGATAAGAGGTCGCCTGAAAACTCATCGGCAGTCAAGCGCATAACGGCAGCTTGGGCGGCAAGTTCAGGCGGGGCTTTCCATTTATCCTCAGGCGCGAATATCCAGACAAAGCTGTTTTCAGACGGCCTTTTGCCTTCGCGGTTGCAACGTCCGGCTGCTTGCGCAACGCTGTCTAAACCTGCTTCGGCGCGCATCACCAGCGGAAAATCTACATCAACGCCGGCTTCAATTAAGGAGGTGGCGATAACGCGGCAGGGTTCGCCGTTTTTCAGACGGCCTCGAATCTCATCGAGCTTTTGGCTGCGGTGTTTGGCGCACATCAAGGTGGTCAGATGGAACGTACCGTCAAGGTGTTTGGCTTGGTCGTACAGGCTGCGGGCGTGACGACGGTTATTGACGATAACCAGCATTTGCGGATGTTCGCCAAGTTTAGCGAGCAAGTCGGCGTCGGTTTGTGTGCCGATGTGTTGCACGGTGGTGCGGCGCAGTTTGTCGAAAAGTGCGGTTGGTTCTGGAGCAATTTCGCGCACATTTTCAAAGCCGCGATAGAAGCCGTTTTCGGCTTGCACGGCTGGCTGGGTGGCGGTGCACATGACGACAGAGCAATGATAGTTCTGCGCCAATTCTTTGATAGCTTGCATGATGGGCAGCAAAAGATTGAGCGGCAGCATTTGCGCTTCGTCGAGGATGATGACGGAACCTGCGATGTTGTGCAGCTTGCGGCAGCGCGAGGAGCGGTCGGCAAAGAGGGATTCGAAGAATTGCACGGCGGTGGTCACGACAATCGGCGCGTCCCAGTTTTCCGAAGCAAGGCGCAATTTGTCTTTGGTGGTGTCGTCTTGCAGTTCGCTGTCGTCGAAGGTGCTGTGGTGCTCCAACACGGCTTGTTCGCCCAATTCGCCAAAGGCTTTGCGAAACTCAGCGGCGTTTTGCTCGATGATGCTGGTGAACGGAATGACGTAAATCACGCGTCGCATATCATGCCGCTTGGCGTGTTCCAGCGCGAATGCCATGGAAGTGAAGGTTTTTCCGCCGCCGGTCGGCACAGTTAGCGTGAACAGCCCTTGCGGTTGTGCCGCTTGTTCTACGGCGTAATCGAGAATTTCGCTGCGCAGGCGGTTTAAGGCGGCATTGCGTTTTTCGGCTTCGGTTTGCTCTGAAGCCTGGGCGATGCGTCGTCTGAAATTATTGATAAATTGATTGAAATTGTGTTGTAAGGCGTTTAAATCGGGATAACCGCCGCGCTTGACAGTTTTGTTTTCTAGGTTTGAATAAAAGGCTTCGGTATCAAGATAATCGGCATCCACCAAGCAGGAATAGAGCATTCGGGTGAAGAAGGCGTAGGAGAAAAAAGGATGATGCGCGTCAGCTTTGAGTGGTGGGGCGGATAAGTTTTTGGGGAGCTTGATTTCTTGTTGCCACAAGTTATCGAGAACGGGAATATCTGCACCGAATTGCAAGGCTAACCGCTGCTTTAACGTACGGCGGTTATCACCTTCACCGTTTCCATTTGCCAACCCGGCATGATGCCCCGCAATGCAAAACGCCATCAGCTTACCGATCACATTCCCCCAACGCTCGACAGCAATTTTGGCTCCGGCGGTGGCATGATCGACTGATGGGCCACCATGCAATCGATGGTTAAAGGCTTCTGAATATTTCCCTAAGTCATGAAACTGTCCCGTCTGGCAGGCAATTTCCTGAGCACCGAATACCCGAGCAAACTCCGCCGCCATTTCACCAACATTGACTGAATGGCTTTGCAAGGTTTGCCAATGTTCGTAAGGCAAGAGATTGCCGAGTTTATCTTCAGCAGAATGGGCGTAGTAGGAGAGTTTTGCAAACATAAAATAATCCTTTATATTTATGATTACTTTAATTACTTCACTTAATTTACTCCTAATCTCATTTTAATGTCAAGAATGATTTTTTTATATATTTTTCATAAATAATATGAAGTTAATTGATTTTAAAATGGAGTGATTTATATGATTTTGGAGTGTCTTTTTAGGGCATAAAAAAAGCCCTTTCAAAAAGGTGAAAGGGCAAAATATTTGGAGTCATACTATGAGTTGTTGAATTAACAAATCAGGTATGGGACACATTATAGTTTATTTATCAACAAATGCAACAATTTTTTAACAAATTAACTGTGTGGATTGCGTGTGTTGGTGTTGACCAAGTTACGCATCAACAATGCATAATCAAGTTGGACGTCTTGTGGCACATCTAAAAAGACAAAATGACCATCGCCAAGTGCGGCTTCCACATTTTCGTTTTTGCGATTGAGAATTTTTTCAATCTTAAAGACGATGTTGCCTTGTGGTGTCATCATTTCCACTTCATCACCAAGTAAGAATTTATTCTTCACTGCCACTTCAGCCATACCTTGTTCGTTACGTTTACCAGTAAATTCACCGACAAACTGTTGACGTTCAGAGATAGAGTAGCCATATTCGTAATTTTGGTATTCATCGTGCGTATGGCGACGTAAGAATCCTTCGGTATAACCACGATGAGCAAGGGATTCCAACGTATCCATTAAGCTTTCATCAAATGGTTTGCCCGCAGCTGCGTCATCAATGGCTTTGCGATAAACTTGTGCGGTTCTTGCGCAGTAATAGAATGATTTAGTACGACCTTCGATTTTTAAAGAATGCACACCAAGTGCGGTCAATTTTTCCACGTGTTGTACTGCACGCAGATCTTTTGAGTTCATAAAGTAAGTGCCGTGCTCATCTTCAAAAGCGGTCATTTGCTCATCTGGCTTTTGTGATTCGGTATAAAGGAAGACTTTATCCGTTACCGCACCTTCGCCCAAGGTTGGTGCCACATTTTTCACTTCGATTTGTTGAGCGGGATCGATTTTCGGCACGATGTTGCCTACTTCATCCGTGGTGCCTTCTTCCATTTTGTATTCCCAACGGCAAGCATTCGTGCAAGTGCCTTGGTTTGGGTCGCGTTTGTTGATATAGCCAGAAAGTAAGCAACGACCAGAATACGCCATGCATAATGCACCATGTACGAAAATTTCGAGTTCGATATCGGGCACGTGTTGGCGAATTTCAGCGATCTCTTCAATGGATAATTCGCGCGATAAAATCACACGAGTTAACCCCATTTGTTTCCAGAATTTTACCGTTGCCCAGTTTACCGCATTCGCTTGTACAGAAAGGTGAATATCAATATCCGGGAAGTTTTCACGCACCAACATGATTAAGCCTGGGTCAGACATAATTAAGGCATCAGGGCCCATGTCGATGACAGGTTGTAAATCTTTGATAAAGGTTTTGAGTTTGGAATTATGCGGTGCAATGTTCACCACTACATAGAATTTTTTGCCAATCGCATGGGCTTCATCGATCCCGATTTTTAAATTGGCGTGATTAAATTCATTGTTACGTACACGTAAGCTGTAACGAGGTTGGCCTGCATAAACGGCATCCGCGCCATATGCGAAGGCGTAACGCATGTTTTTGAGGGAGCCCGCAGGGGAGAGTAATTCAGGTTTAAATGGGGTTGTCATAATGTTCTCTTGTCTGATTTCAGGTCAGTAGCTTGCTTTTGGCAAGCTGTATTAAAGGCCTGTATTTTAGGCGGATTTAGGGATTTGTAAAGTAAAAGTGCGGTTGGTTTTTCGATTGTTTTTTAGGCTAGAAATAAAAAAGGCGAACTATTTGTTCGCCTTATCAAGATTGTATTTAATTAAATCGCCCAACCGCCAGCATAGAATGCGACAAGGACAATGGCGATGATAATGGTGCCGATGTTGAGTTTTTTCACATCACCACTCACGATACGACCAATCACTAATGCCGCAAAGCCAAGCATAATACCCGTTACGATGTTTGCCGTTAGCACGATGAATACCGCGCAAACTAAGCCACTCATTGCGCCGACGAAATCATCGAAGTCTAATTTGCTCACATTGCTTAGCATTAATAAGCCCACATACATTAACGCTGGTGCAGTTGCATAACCAGGCACTAAGAATGCAAGCGGTTGGAAGAATAACATTAATAAGAACAATACGCCGACTACGATAGCGGTGATACCGGTTTTACCGCCTGCGGCTGTCCCTGCTGCTGATTCAATATAAACGGCTGCTGGTGCAGTACCGAATAAACCTGAGAATAAGCTACTTACAGAGTCAGAGGTTAAGGCTTTGCCGCCGTTGATGATTTGTCCGTCTTTATCTAATAAGTCCGCTTGTCCTGCAACGGCACGAATAGTACCTGTTGCATCAAATACCGCCGTCATCACTAACGCAAAGACAATGGGTAAAATGGCAGGCTGTAATGCACCTTGTAAATCTAATTGTAAGAAAAGTGAGTTTTCACCAAAGGTTGGCATTTTGAAAATTTGGCCATTGAATGTTACGTTTGGATCGAAGATTAAACCAACGATAGTAATTGCGATGATGACCCATAAAATCCCGCCTTTCACTTTCATTTTTTCTAAGCCGATAATGAATGCAAGACCAATTAAAGACATCATTACTGGGAATGAGGTGAAATCACCTAATTTAACCGGTAAACCCGCTTGGTTGCCGACCACTAAGCCTACGCCATTTGCGGCGATTAAAAGTAAGAATAAGCCGATCCCGATCCCCGCACCGTGTGCAATGCTTGACGGTAGATTACGTAAAATCCATGAACGAATACCTGTTGCCGAAATTAAGGTGAACACCAAACCCATGAGGAATACCGCACCTAATGCCACAGGAATAGAAACATGTTGACCGATCACTAAGCTAAATGCAGTGAAAGCAGTTAATGAAATGGCACAGCCGATCGCCATTGGCGCATTTGCCCAAAAGCCGATTAAAATCGATCCAAGTCCCGCGACTAAACAGGTTGCGATAAACACTGATTCAGCCGGAAAGCCTGCATCACCAAGCATTTTAGGCACAACAATCACGGAATACACCATGGCTAAGAAGGTGGTTAAACCCGCAATGATTTCTTGACGAACCGTTGAACCGCGTTTGCTGAGTTCAAAGGTTTTTTCTAAACTTGACATAAAGTCCCCTAGGTTAATAATCAAAAAAAGACGTGCTATTTTATAGCAAATTATTTAAAAGTAAACGTTTGCGCAATCGTTTTTTTGTCAGTCTGGCGGGAAGGAGGGTCAGTTTTGAGGATGTTTTTCGCATATTTTTTTATAGACTAAAAACTGCTATACTCTGAAAGTTTTTAACGTAATCAAAAAAAGGAAAAACAATGGCTGATTTTAATCAAATTTTAACGCCAGGCGATGTAGATGCCGGCATTATCAATGTGGTAAATGAAATTCCAGAAGGTAGCTGCCACAAAATCGAATGGAACCGTAAAGTTGCAGCGTTCCAATTAGACCGTGTTGAGCCAGCGATCTTCGCAAAACCAACTAACTATGGTTTCATTCCGCAAACTTTAGACGAAGATGGCGATGAGTTAGACGTTTTATTATTAACTCGCCAACCACTTGCAACTGGTGTATTCCTTGAAGCAAAAGTAATCGGTGTGATGAAATTCGTTGATGATGGCGAAGTGGACGATAAAATCGTTTGTGTGCCAGCAGATGATCGCGACACCGGCAATGCATACAACAGTCTTGCAGATGTACCTGCGCAATTAATCAAACAAATTGAATTCCACTTCAATAACTACAAAGCATTGAAAAAACCAGGTTCAACAAAAGTGACTCACTGGGGCGATGTAGAAGAAGCGAAAGAAGTGATTCGTGAATCTATCAAACGTTGGAATGAACGTTAATTTTTCATGTTAATGAATAAAAAGGCATCAAATTGATGCCTTTTTATTTATCTATGAGCATGAGCAAAAGTGCGGTCAACTTTGACCAACCCAAAAGTTGGACCAAACTCTTAACTTAGGTTGTTTCAGGAATCTGTGGCAAATTCACGGCTTCCACTGAGCCTAACGCTTTGGCTTTTTGATAAAATGCTAACTTGTATTCCAGTAAGTTTAAATAGCGTTTTAATTCAGCAATTTGGCACTTCACATTTTCTGTTTGGCTTTCAAATAATGCAAGACGTTCGTCAATGGTATCGTCGCCGATGATGGTACATTCCGCAAAACGTTTAATATCTTTTAAGCTCATTCCTGTATTTTTCAAGCATTGTAATAAACTCAACCATTGCCAGTCGTTATCTGTAAAACGGTGATTACCGTGTTCATCGCATCCAACGTTAGGCAATAAGCCTTCTTTGTCGTAAAAGCGTAAAGTGTGGGCAGAGATACCGATTTTTTCAGCAGCTTTAGCGGTGGCGTAAGTCATTTCCCTTCCTTATAAATAAAAAGTTGCAATCTCGTGCGGCGGTTGCATTCGCACCAAATCAACCCTTATAAATTGTGGAAATTGACGTAGAAATGCCACGCAAAGGCAAGGTGTTAATTCGTAACACTCACACGGGCGTGTGCCATACTGATGCATTTACGTTATCAGGAAGCGATCCTGAAGGCGTATTCCCAGTAGTGCTTGGGCACGAAGGTGCGGGTGTAGTTGTTGCTGTGGGTGAAGATGTGTTAAGTGTAAAACCAGGCGATCACGTTATTCCGCTTTACACTGCAGAATGTGGCGAATGCGAGTTTTTGCCGTTCAGGTAAAACCAACTTATGCGTCTCAGTGCGTGATACGCAAGATAAAGGCTTAATGCCGGACGGCACGACGCGTTTTTCTTATCAAGGTCAGCCGATCTATCTCTATATGGGCTGTAGTAATGTGCTAGCAATGTTGGAATAGAGAGAAGGTTTTTATCCAGATATCGGCTATACAAAATCTGCACCTTAATTAGTTGATTGCTTAGTTCAACTAATTAAGGTGCAGATTTTTTGTCTGATGCTTATATATTATTTTACTATTTCAAATGCAAGGTTTCTAAATACATAGTTACCAATTTGCACTTCCATTCCATATTTACCAATTGGATCTGATTTACCAAATTTCCAACAACGGGTAATATTTTCTTTATCTTTTGCAATCACATCACCAACAATTAAGAACTCTTTTTTGTCTTCCGATGCAGTAACGCTCATTCCTTCAGAGGCAAAATTGGTTGGTGCTGGTGCATAAAATGCTTCAGCAATGCGTACTCGGCCTGTTAATGGCACATTGAGAGAGCTCCAACAGAGTTGTTGATTTTGACTTCTTGAAATTTGAGTTCCTTTTACAAGGCTGGGTGATTTTGAGCTAACATCATACACATTTAAAACAACTGCAGGCTGACCATTTATTGGATCTTTAGCAGTAGATGTGGTTTCTGTTTTAGGTGCAGCCATTACACTAGCAGAAATAAGTGCTAATGTTGCAATCATCATTTTTTTCATTTAATTCCCTCCGTTTGATCTAATTGATTTTGTTGATATTTTTTCTCTTAACTGATTCGCAATAATTTGAATTGCTTGTCCCATACTGATGCCTTGTTTTGCAAGTTTCTGGATTTCTTCAACCGCTTCTTGTTGTTGCTCATGCTTTAATGAAATTAGTGCATTATCCATTTTGTTTCTCTTTTTGTCTAATTAAAAATCAGGAAAACTCGAATTAAAGAACTGAAAAAGCCTTTGCCATTGGTCATCAAGCGGTGCTTTTATCGTGATTTTTTGCGAAGTTTTCGGATGAACGAAACGCAAAAAATGCGAATGTAACATCAATCAATTTACGCCTGAGTGTTCACTTAAGGCACCGTTTTGATGTAAGTCACCATATTTAGTATCGCCCATAATCAGGTGGAAAAGGTGCTTCAAGTGCCGTCTTAGCTGATGTTTTCGCCCCGTTTGCGGGAAAAGTTCGACCAATGAATAACGTGCCGTTTGATGCTTGCCCACAGGGTAAGGCATTTCCACTGCTGCTAAACTTTGATAATCGGTAATCGCCTCTTTCGATTCCTTTTCCTGCGAAAATTTATCCGCCACTTTATCTAAAATCACTTTGAGCGGATACGCTACTCTGGCTTGTCCTTGTAAATAACCTCGAACCACCGCCAAATAACCTTTTTCCATTTGATAATTTTCGAATAATTCACACATCCTTTTCGCCATTTTGCTATTCAAGGCAAACAGCAATACGCCCGAGGTGGGGCGATCTAAACGGTGTAGCGGGAAAACATGCTGACCAATTTGATCCCGTATGCGGCAGACCATCAAGTGATTGTGGCTGCCCCCGATACCAGCCCTCGCGGAGAGCAAGTGCCGAACGATGTGGCTTACGATTTAGGGCAAGGTGCGGGCTTTTATCTTAATGCGACCGAGCAGCCTTGGGCGATGAATTATCAAATGTATGATTATATTTTGAACGAGTTGTCCCGTCTGATTGAGGAAAATTTTCCTACCAACGGCAAACGTTCCATTATGGGACATTCAATGGGGGGACACGGTGCCTTGGTATTAGCATTGCGAAACCGGGAACGTTATCAAAGTGTTTCTGCCTTTTCGTCCATTTTGTCGCCAAGTCTTGTGCCTTGGGGAGAAAAAGCTTTTACTGCTTATTTAGGGAAAGATTGTGAAAAATGGCAGCAATATGATGCCAACTCGCTCATTCAACAAGGATATAAAGTGCAAGGTATGTGTATTGATCAGAGCTTGGAAGATGAGTTTTTGACAACATAATTACTTACCGAAGATTTTATTGAAACCTGTCGTGCAGCAAATCAACCGCTCGATGTGCGTTTCCACAAAGGCTACGATCATAGCTATTACTTCATCGCCAGTTTTATTGGTGAGCATATTGCCTATCATGAGGCATTTTTGAAGTAACCAAAAAAAGTGCGGTCAAAACTGACCGCACTTTTGTCTTATTGAATATCGTTAAAACGAGAAGCGTAATTCTGCATTCACATTATTGGCTTTGGTATCGTGGTTGTAAGCACCTTGATAGCCCACTTTCACACTGAATGTCGGCGTGAATTGCGCTTGTAATGCCACACCTGTCGTGACGACATTTTTCAATTCTTTACCATAAAGATTCGCGACACCTTGATTATTGATTACCAAGCTGCCTTCAGCGGCTTTATCTTTATGGAAACGATGATAAGCTACATCGCCTAATAGATTTAATTGAACGCCACCAATTGCAAATGGAATAGATGGACGTAAACCTACAGAGGTAATGATTAAATCACGATTGTTGTCTTTTAACTGCACTTCGTCTTTTGTCATACCTTTGTTTTTGATATGCATATAGCTTACGCCAGCATAAGGTTCAATCGCAAAATGTTCCCCTTTTAAGCCAGTGTAGGCAAGTTCAGCAAAGACATTTTGTGTTTGGTTATGGCTTTTCACACCTTGTGCAAATTCAGCACGTTGTTCGTGTTTTCCCCAGCTTTGAATAAAGCCAATTTTTGGTGTTAATACGTTGAAACGATGTTCAGCTGTTAAGCCTAAATGTATAGCACGATCTTTCGAAGTGCGGTCAATTTTGTGGCTATTTTGTGTTGAGCCGACAAATACACCTAAATGTTTGTTTGTATCAATGGTTGCATCAATACCCACAAGTTGATTGTACGCATGGCTGCTTAAACTATCCGTGCTGAAGTGGGTGAAGGTGCCACTTGTCCAAATTTGTGTACCTGCATTAAGTTGAGCTCTTACTGCACCTGGTTGAGCAAGTTGCTGACGAATCAATAAACCATTTAACACGTTGTGTTGTTGAGCTGCGAGATCTTCATCATAGCTTAAACGAGCAAAAGCTTGGCGAGCATTCTCTTTTGTTCCCCAAATGAGGCTTTGGTAAGCCGGTCTGTTTGTCGCTGCATCTAATGCATTGGCGATAGCCACTTCATTTTCAGTGGTTGCTGCAGATGAAAGGGCTTTTTTATGAACGGTTACTTTCAGCGTATTTGCATTACTTTCATTTTTAACGGCAAAGAAATCATAAGTGCGAGGTGTTTCAACTATCGCATTTTCAGCTCCTACAAATGAGCCAGTACCTTGTACTGACACTGCTTTTTGTGGATTTTGTTGTAATTGAGGCAGAATTTCTTCGTCAAATTTATTTGGCACTAAAATAGAGCCGTCGGCAAAGGTTGCATTGACGTTAGCAATACCATTATTCAGTAAGAAATGACCACCTTTTTCCACTGTTGCGGTAACCGTTTTCGCGGTGCTGGTTAAGGTTTTGGTGACAAATCCATTATCACTTGGTTTAGTGACTTCTGCTTTCGGTAATACTTCCAATGTTGCACCTTGTTTCACAATAACTTGCTGTGTAGAACCAAGAGATTGATTTAACCCTGAAAGCTGACCTTCATTCACAGTAATTTCACCAGTGAAGCTGTTATTACCGGTGAGGGTTAAGGTGCCAGTCCCATTTTTAGTGAGTGCGCCAACATAGCCTTGTGCGGCACGTTCATTACGAGTGGCTTCACGCGCTAAACCTACTTGATATTCTGCTTTTTCTTCAGCTGTCGCTCCTGCATGATTTTGCATTAATGCTTGTAATTCAGCTTTGCGTGTTGTCCAAGTTGCCGCTTCAGCTTGATCTTCGACTTGACGTGCTTTGATGGCTTTATCGCTAATATCATTTGACCAAACATCATTTTGATTGAGGTTGATTTCCACGTTTCCTAAGAATTGACCTGGGCCAAACATGGCTTTGCCAAGATCTAAAATCCCCCACCCCCAAACGTTACTCGGTATACCTTGTTCAGTTTCCCAACGTTCTAACGGTTTACCTTCAAGCCCTTTACGAAGCGTGGTTTGTCTTGCTGTGGTTAGCATGACATCACGCGCTTGATTGGTTGTCATGTATGGATAGCGAGAAAGAATGACACCTAATGCACCACTTACGTGTGGTGCTGCCATAGATGTACCACCGGAGGATTTATAAATCGGACTACCGTAATTGTCGTTATTGACTGCCCCGTAGTCATCCTCATTCATAATGTGTACATACGCGGAATAAATATTCGTTGCCGGTGCAGCGATCGTCCACCATTTAGCATCACCCGCGTAGTTATAAATCTGAATATCCGAGGATGCGGCTCCGTAACTGCCACTTGCGTAATCATAATATTTGCTCCACCATTTGTTCGTTGGCGTCACGTCATTTGGATAACCGTCACCGCCCCGTTGACCAGTAACATTTACCCAATATTTTTCAGCATCGGGACGGAAATAAGGTAAGGATGCACGGGTAAAGGATTCCGACATCAAACTACGGTTTCCTGCGGTAAAGACCTGAACTAAACCTTTCTCTTTAGCCACTTCATATGCTGCATCTAAGAAACTTTTTTCTCCCTGGGTAGCAAATTGATAATAGGCCTTGGCTGCTTCTTCACGATCTTTTAAATACATTACATCTTTTTCATTCGTGGTTTCAGTAATGTTGGCAATATCCATCATCGCAACACCATATTCGGTAATTTCCCTCCATTGGTAGTTCGATGCAGAATCAGTAGAATACCCCTTAGCTCGAGAAAAAGCGGAATTGACTCGGCGGTTCGAGCCCCAACTATTATTAATGACTTTGGCGCCATTTGCTGCTAATTGAGAATAACCTCGCAAGAAAAACTCATAGTCCTGATTTGGCCCATAAGTCATATTATCAGTACCGCCTGTATTTGCCGAATATAGATTTGCCCCAAAGGCTACACCGTGCATTCCTTCGCCGTTACGGCTAGCTGCCATAGTACCGCCCACATGGGTTCCATGGGAGTCATTGATGCCTTTATACCATCTGCCATCAATACTAAATGTTTCACCTTTAATAAAATCCCCATTATTGTTTTTATCAAAATTACGTTTGCCTTTGCTGTCAAAAGGTTGGTCTTTGTTTAGCCCACCGAAACCAAATTTGGCATCGGGATAACGCATGCCATCTTTACTATAAGTCCCTTCTGTTTTTACAACGTGGATTCGACCATCTTGAAATTCAGGGTGGTTTAATAGCACACCCGAATCCATTACGCCAATTTTCACACCAGAACCATTAAAGCCAAGGGCATAAGCCGTGGAGGCATTCATTGAGGTTAAACCCCAGTCTTTGAGGTATTCGGCGCTTTCCCAGCTTTTGGTGTTACCGGCTTGGCCTTGTTCAGAATAAGCGGCTGCATTAGCAGCATACCAACCAACAAGTAGTGCGAGTGCAGTTTTTTGAAGTGTTTGAGGTTTCATGTTGTCTTCCTTTATCTTTTCGATTTTCGCAGGCTATTATTCGCCTCATCGCGAAGCGCTTCAATGACTCAAATCAAAATTCCAGAGAAAAATGTTTATTCTGTGACAACGATCACACCAAAGTGCGGTCAAAAGAGGGGATAAATTTATGTATCGTAGAAATCAATGTTATAATTTGCGAACAAAATGATTAAGGAGTAACTCATGGCTATTTTAGTAACGGGTGGCGCAGGCTATATCGGTTCACACACTGTAGTGGAATTATTAAATGCAAATAAAGAAGTGGTGGTATTGGATAATTTATGCAATTCATCCCCAAAATCTTTAGAACGCGTAAAAAAAATCACGGGCAAAGACGTGAAATTTTATGAGGGCGATATTTTAGATCGTGCTTTATTACAAAAAATCTTTGCTGAAAACAGTATTCAATCGGTCATCCATTTTGCGGGTTTAAAAGCCGTGGGTGAAAGTGTCCAGAAACCCGCTGAATACTACATGAATAACGTCGCAGGCACGATTGTTCTCATTCAAGAAATGAAAAAAGCAGGTGTGTGGAACTTTGTATTTAGTTCATCTGCAACGGTTTATGGCGATCCGGAAATTATTCCAATTACAGAAGATTGCAAAGTGGGTGGGACAACCAACCCTTACGGTACCTCTAAATACATGGTAGAACAAATTCTGACCGATGTAGCGAAAGCTGAACCACAATTTAGTATGACGATTTTACGTTATTTCAATCCAGTAGGTGCTCACGCAAGCGGCTTGATTGGTGAAGATCCAAATGGTATTCCAAATAACCTATTACCTTACATCAGCCAAGTTGCGATCGGTAAATTACCGCAACTTTCGGTATTTGGTAGTGATTATGATACTCATGATGGCACAGGTGTACGTGATTATATCCACGTGGTGGATTTAGCGATTGGTCACTTAAAAGCATTAAATCGCCATGAAAATGAC
>JAGZRY010000389.1 GCA_018381425.1 Haemophilus parainfluenzae | reverse complement strand
TTTCTTGGTTTTAGGAGAGCCAATCCTAAGACTCGGATGGAGCAAAAAAAGGAGAAAAAACATGGCAATCTCAAAAGAGAAAAAAAATGAAATCATTGCTCAATACGCACGTCACGAAGGTGACACTGGTTCAGTAGAGGTTCAAGTTGCTGTCCTTACTTGGGAAATCAACCACCTTAACGACCACATTAAACAACACAAAAAAGACCACGCTACTTACCGTGGTTTGATGAAAAAAATTGGTCACCGTCGTAACTTGTTGGCATACCTTCGCCGTACAGACGTTAACCGTTACCGTGAGTTGATCAGCTCACTCGGACTTCGTCGTTAATAACGATGCTAAGGGCGTAAAAAATCTGTATGAAAATAGGGGAATGATGTCGTGTTTAAAGAACACAAGGAGTTTCATCTTTTTCACTAGGATTTTAGCCCGAGTTCAGAACAGCTCTCTAGATTTAGAGAGCTGTTATTTTGTTTTTTGGTTTATTTTCAATCCCCAAGATACAAAGGCCGTCAAAAGCACAAAGCAAAAATAGGAAAATTGACGAAGAAACTTTAGTTTTTAGGAGATTTTATCTTTTTTGCCAAGTGCTTAGGCCTTGTTCAATTGAATACACGAAAATGGAACTGCTCTATAATGGGGCAGTTTTTCTTTTTCACTAGGATTTTAGCCCGAGTTCAGAACAGCTTTCTAGATTCAGAGGGCAGTTTTGCTGTATTCATCTAAGAATTTCTTACGATGATAGATCTATAGAGCCAGCAAAAGACCTCCAGATTTAATTCTGGAGGCTTCTCTATCTTAAAATCTTTTTGATAACTGTTTGAAATTGAGGGAGTTGATGGATAGCGGTTCCGACAAGGATACCTAGCATATTTAAGGCGATATCTCCTAAATCAAAGACTCCCAAATGTCCGAAGTACTGAATGGATTCGACGGTGAAAAGGGTCAGGAGACAAAGTAGGAGATTACTCAATCGTGAAGAAAAGAGGAGTCCCAGAGGAATGAACATTAATAGGTTCATGATGGGAACGAAGTGGCTCCCCCAGTATAATTCCCGAGCGAAGGAAAGGGGATTAAGTGAGAGACCTTGGGTACCAATGTTTTTCAAGAAAAGTAGGTAGAAGAGAGCAAGAAAGTAAATGAAGTAGAGTAGGAGCAGTGTCTGTTTTTTCAGCTGTCTAGTAAGAAGGAGTTTCAAAAAAGCGTAGACAAAGTAACTAAGCAGGACTATGATGACTAGGTTGAGTAAGACTTGGAAGTAGGAGCCATAATGGGCGATGTAATGAACGTACTGTTCGAGATGACCACTATAAAACCAATAAGACAAGCACAGTGATAGGCTTCCTAGTAAGATGTTACTCAATGTTTTTAATGTTTTTGCCACTTTGCTCCTCCATTTGCATATGATGAGTACACATTATATCAAAAAAACGTTTAAAGAAAGTTAAGAAACTGTAACGAAGTTTTGATAGAATGAAAGGATAAGGCAGAATCAAAGACTAAAAAAGGACTTTGAAACAGCAACTCTACTTTTGACTAACAATTTAATGGTTTTTGTAAACAGGCTATGAAAGCTTATAAAATAATTAAATTTAAAAAATTAGGAGTCAGCATCTTGTTTCAGGATTATTAAAATGTTATTATATTGTAGTGAATTTTTAACATAAAAAGGAGTTCGTCTTATGAATAAAAAGGTTTTGGCGACAGCTGGAATTGCAGCACTTGCAGTTTCTGCTACAGTTGCTAAAGCTGATGAGGTAACGACAAACGATCAAGCCTCAACAACAGCATCAGTATCATCGACAGCTACACAAGCTGTCCCAACTCAAGCCCAA
>JAGZRY010000388.1 GCA_018381425.1 Haemophilus parainfluenzae | reverse complement strand
GGCAAAATAAAAATACTTTTTACAGAAGGTACTTTTTGACGAATTTGCTGCGCACCTTGCCAGTCAATATCTAAAAACACATCAATGCCTTTTGCTAAGTTTTCTTCAATTGCTGGCAATGAAGTGCCGTAATAATTACCGCCAAACACTTTTGCATATTCTAAGAAGTGGCCTTTTTCAATTAAGGTTTCAAATTCTTCTACAGAAACAAAATAATAATGCACACCATGACTTTCACCTGGTCGAGGTGGACGTGTTGTGTGTGAAATAGATACCATTTTTTTTGTGCCTTGATTTTTTTCTAATAACGCGGAAATTAATGATGACTTGCCAGCCCCACTCGGTGCAGAAAGAATATATAAATTACCTTGAGACATAATTGAAACCTCTTATTGTTGTTTGTTTTTATTATACAAAAAGAAAATGAAAAGTGCGGTCAAATTTTCATTTGTTTTTACAAATCATTAAAAAGTGATCGAGATCACAAAAAAGTGGTATATACCCTTTTTTTTATCAAAATGCCCATGCTATAATCGACGGGAACTCGTTAGAGCAACGATTTTGTTTAACTTAAAAAAATAGAAGGTGAAAATCTTATGGCTATTAAAATTGGTATCAACGGTTTCGGCCGTATCGGTCGTATCGTATTCCGTGCAGCACAACATCGCGATGACATCGAAGTTGTAGGTATCAACGACTTAATCGACGTTGAATACATGGCTTACATGTTGAAATACGATTCGACTCACGGTCGTTTTGAGGGTACTGTTGAAGTTAAAGACGGTAACTTAGTAGTAAACGGTAAAACTATCCGTGTTACTTCTGAACGTGACCCTGCAAACCTTAACTGGGGTGCGATCGGCGTTGATGTTGCAGTTGAAGCAACAGGTTTATTCTTAACTGATGAAACAGCACGCAAACACATCACTGCTGGTGCGAAAAAAGTCGTATTGACTGGTCCTTCTAAAGATAGCACACCAATGTTCGTACGTGGTGTAAACTTCGGTGCATACGCTGGTCAAGACATCGTGTCTAACGCTTCTTGTACTACAAACTGTTTAGCGCCTTTAGCACGTGTTGTTCACGAAACTTTCGGTATCAAAGATGGTTTAATGACCACTGTTCACGCAACCACAGCAACTCAAAAAACTGTTGATGGTCCATCAGCTAAAGACTGGCGCGGTGGTCGTGGTGCATCACAAAACATCATCCCTTCATCTACTGGTGCAGCGAAAGCAGTGGGTAAAGTATTACCAGCATTAAACGGTAAATTAACTGGTATGGCGTTCCGTGTTCCTACTCCAAACGTTTCTGTAGTTGACTTAACTGTAAACTTAGAAAAACCAGCAACTTACGAACAAATCAAACAAGCAATTAAAGATGCAGCTGAAGGTAAAACTTTCAACGGCGAATTAAAAGGCGTTTTAGGTTACACTGAAGATGCTGTAGTTTCTACAGACTTCAACGGTTGTGCTTTAACTTCTGTATTTGATGCTGATGCGGGTATCGCGTTAACTGATTCTTTCGTTAAATTAGTATCTTGGTACGATAACGAAACTGGTTACTCAAACAAAGTATTAGACTTAGTTGCACACGTTTACAACTACAAAGGCTAATCAAAATACCTAAAAAATTAACCGCTCTTTTTAGAGCGGTTTTTTTATTTCCAATCCATTTCACTTAATCAATATTTTTAAATTCTTTATTTCTCACCCGGAGATAAAAATAGAAAAATAAATATGTCTATTATTTATTCTATATTCACAAAATAACAACATTTCACTAGATTTTAAATTTATTTCGTTTATATTAGCGTACAGTTGTTCGCTCAAATAAGGCTTAT
>JAGZRY010000387.1 GCA_018381425.1 Haemophilus parainfluenzae | reverse complement strand
ATTCGATTGTGTAGTGTTTACCCATAAAAAAATCTGCACCTCAATTGTTGGTTTGTTGAGTCCAACTTTTGGGGTGCAGATCAAAATTCACCGCACTTTCTACTTTTACAATTCTAATTTTTCTTCAATTACTTTAGCCAAATCATCTAACATCGCATAACGCTTGCGATACATAGAACGTTTCTTACTCGGTACCTCATCAAGATTTCTATCTATTTCTAAAGGCAATTCCCAATAGTCTTTCAACTGTCCACCTGATTCAGCAAAAATCGCATCATAATCTACAACATAATGAGAGCTTTGAATAAAACGCGATTTATTTTGATATTTTTGTGGAATGCCCAATAACGTCTTAAAACCTAACGCTTTCGTCAATGCTTTCATCGTTTCCACCATCAAATAAGCAGGGCGCAAACCATGACAAGTTTTTGTGAGTTGCTTCACCATCTCTTTAGAACCTTCAAAATTGGGTCCCTGCACCACAGAAATAAGCAATGCCTCGCCAAGTTTGGCAAAAGTAAGCAAATACACTAATTCATTACGTGGTTTATACCATAACTCCAATACCCAATAGCCTTCCATTGGTTGGTGTGTGGTCATCGACAATGTCATTTCAAAATCAGGAATCACTTCACCAAAACTTAATGGCGTTTTATAAATGGGTGCTGAAAGTGCGGTCAATTTTTTAGGTAAAAAAAGTAGATTCTCACAGATAGCTTGAAAACGCTGTTTGCTGTTAAAACGTTTATCTAAAAAGCGATAAACTAATGGATAACTATAATCTGCATGTTCATTTAATAACGTCACAAGAAAAGGATGCTGGTTAATAAATTGCTCAAATTGAACAATTAATCCACGGTGTAAAAAAGCGCGAAGACGATAACGTAAACGCTTAAGCGCATAAGAACGCCCAGGGCGATCGGGATAAACAGCCTCAGCTTTTGTCCAACGATATTGATTTTCTTGAGATTCCATAGGTATTGGTATAATTAAAAGATATTTTAAATGATTTAAAGTGCGCATTCTCTCATAATTTCAGCAATTTTTCTATTTGTGATATGCTAGGGTCAATTGATGAAAGGAACCATTATGTCTGAAATTAAACTGAATTATCATAAAACACATTTTCTTACGAGTGCTCCAAATATTCGTTCTATCCCAGAAGATACAGGGATTGAAATTGCTTTTGCTGGACGCTCAAATGCCGGAAAATCAACCGCACTTAATGCGTTAACCAATCAAAAAAGCTTAGCTCGAACCTCTAAAACCCCTGGTCGTACACAGCTCATCAACCTTTTTGAAGTAGAGCCGAATTGTAAACTGGTAGACTTACCCGGCTATGGTTATGCGGCTGTTCCTGAGAAAATGAAAATCGAATGGCAAAAATCCCTCGGAGAATATTTGCAAAAACGCGAATGTTTAGGCGGGCTTGTTGTTTTAATGGATATTCGCCATCCTTTAAAAGATCTCGACCAACAAATGATCGAATGGGCTGTTTCTGCTGATTTACCGGTTATGTTACTTTTAACTAAAGCGGATAAACTCAGTCAAAGTGCGCGTAGCAAACAAGTCAAAATGGTACGTGAAGCCATTTTACCCTTCCAAGGTGATATTCAAGTCGAAGCCTTTTCTGCACAAAACAAAATTGGCATTGATAAATTGGCTGCCAAGTTAGATAGTTGGTTTGCGCCACTTTTCGTGTAGTTTTTTATCAAGAAAAAGTAATTTCTGCGATCAAGATCGCAAAAAAAGTACAGGATGCATGATTTCATTCTGTGCTTTTTTTATAGTGCGAAAATCTGATTATTTTTGACCGCACTTTAAGGAATCTGAATGTCTCTTGCCATTGTTTATAGCCGTG
>JAGZRY010000386.1 GCA_018381425.1 Haemophilus parainfluenzae | reverse complement strand
GGTATGCTTGGCGCGGCTTGTGCCAGATTCATTTGGCTCAACCCACACAATAAAAAACAAAAAGTGACATTTCGACGTAACATAGCTTTATTATTAAAGACCGTTTTGTGATAAATTGAGTGAATTGTAAAATATCTTGGCAAAAATGGCTAGTTATTGGATTTTTAGGATATGTTTAAATCAATTAATCGGGAAATTAATCAAATAATCAATCGTGGATTTGACCGCACTTTACGTTTGGCTGTGACAGGGCTAAGTCGAAGCGGTAAAACAGCGTTTATTACGAGCTTAATCAATCAATTGTTACATATTAATCAAGAGAAAAATACACATCTTCCTTTATTTGAGGCTGCCCGAAATCAATCTATTTTAGCGGTAAAACGTGTGCCTCAGCAGGATTTAAGTATTCCACGTTTTGATTATGAAGCGAATCTCAATGATTTAATGAATAATCCTCCACAATGGTGCCAATCTACTCGAGGTGTGAGTGAAACACGTCTTGCTATTCGTTTTGAACGCCAATCGGGCTTACTTCGCCATTTTAAAGAACGTGGCACATTATACTTGGATATTTTTGATTATCCTGGTGAATGGCTATTGGATTTACCTTTGCTGAATTTAGATTTTCAACAATGGTCACTTGAACAAGCCAAAATTACATCAGGTATTCGCCAACAGTTTGCTCAAGATTGGTTGGATGAATTGAAAAAGCTCGACCTAAGTGTGGTCGTCAATGAAGATGTTTTAGCGCAGATTGCAAAATCTTACACCGATTATTTACTTGTTTGCAAAGCAGAAGGAATGCAATTTATTCAACCAGGACGATTTGTCTTGCCTGGAGAATTAGAAGGTGCACCTGTTTTGCAATTTTTTCCGTTATTGCATTTGTCGGAAGAACAATGGCAAAAACTGAAAAGAGAAGCGAAATCTAATAGCTATTTTGCCGTGTTGAATAAGAGATATGATTATTATCGTAATAAGGTGGTGAAAGGCTTTTATGAAAATTATTTTTCTACTTTTGATCGCCAAGTAATTTTAGCGGATTGCTTAACGCCACTAAATCATAGTCAACAAGCCTTTATCGATATGCAAACAGGGCTTAATCAGCTTTTCAAAAATTTCCATTATGGCAAACGCAATTTACTCAATCGTTTGTTTTCCCCGAATATTGATAAGCTCATGTTTGTGGCAACAAAAGCCGATCATATCACGACAGATCAAATTCAAAACTTAATTAGTCTGATGCGCCAATTGGTACAAGAGGGCGGTCGTCATGTTGAGTTTGAAGGGATTGATACAGAATACACGGCAATTGCTGCGATTCGAGCGACAAAACAAGTTTTAGTTAATCAAAACGGTAAACAAATCAAAGCTATTCAAGGGGTACGTTCTGTAGATAAACAACTGATTACGCTTTATCCGGGAACAGTACCAAGTAAACTACCTAATGCAGAGTACTGGTCAAAACAATCTTTTGATTTTGATTCCTTTGAACCTCAAGTTTTACAACAGGGTGAAAGCATCCCGCATTTAAGAATGGATGCAGTATTGCAGTTTTTATTGGCGGACAGATTTGATTGATAGAAAAATTAAATCAATTTAATTGTCAAATATTTAATATAAATACTATTTTTTTATTGGTATTTAGGTAGAATTAATTTGAGTCTTTCTAAAGTAAAGGAGCTTATAATGAAAATGAAAACTCTCTTAGCATTAGCAATCAGCGGAATTTGTGCTGCAGGCGTGGTAAATGCACATGACCATATGGCAAAACCAGCAGGTCCTTCAATCGAAGTAAAAGTACAACAATTAGATCCTGCAAATGGTAACAAGGATGTAGGGACTGTAACTATTACTGAATCA
>JAGZRY010000385.1 GCA_018381425.1 Haemophilus parainfluenzae | reverse complement strand
CTGTTGCTTAATCCTTTTCCTTGTAAATAGATGAAAAATACCGTTTGCATGGAAAAGAATGCAAGGGTAGAAAAGAAACGACGAGTCAGTAAAAGTTTTTGTAAATTCATTGTGTTATTAAAAAAAAGAAAAGCACGCGTAAAGAACGCGCGCCAGTAATTTAGTAAGTGCGGTCAAAATTCACGACGATTTTTAACCGCACTTGAGATTAAAAAGAATCGTGATATTTCACTAAATCTTCGCGGCTAATAGCAAATACACCTAGACCGCCATTTTTTAGTTTAACCCATTCAAATGGCACATCTGGATATTGTTCAATGAGACTTACCATGCTGTTGCCCACTTCGCAAACGAGCACGCCATTTGGTGTCAAATAATCTGGTGCTTGTTTTAAAATTTGTTTTGTAATTTCTAAACCATCAACACCGGAACCTAAGGCTAATTCAGGCTCATAATGGAATTCTTCCGGCATATCTGCCAAGTCTTCTTCATCCACATAAGGTGGGTTGGTCACGATTAAATCATATTGCTGACCGAAGAGATTTTGGAATAAATCTGATTGAATCGGGAAAACACGATGTTCTAATTGGTGGCGTGCAATATTGATTTCAGCCACATTTAATGCATCCACAGAAAGATCGACTGCATCCACTTCAGCCTCAGGAAAGGCTTCAGCAGTAGCAATCGCGATACAACCACTTCCTGTACAAAGATCTAAAATGCGTTTTGGTTCAGATTTTAAAAGCGGAGCAAATTTATCTTGGATTAATGCACTAATTGGCGAGCGAGGAATAATCGTACGCTCATCCACATAGAATTCTAATCCGCAGAACCACGCACTATTCGTTAAATAAGCGACAGGTACACGTTGTTCGATACGACTTAAAACTGATTGTACTAAGGTTTCTTTTTCAGAATGAGTGAGTTTGCTGCTGAATAAATTTTGCGGTAAATCGAGCGGTAATTGAAGCCCTGCAAGCACTAATTGAAGACTTTCATCCCACGCATTGTCATGGCCTTGTCCGTAATAAATATCAGAACGGTTAAATGTGCTGTATGTCCAGCGTAAAAAATCTTGAATGGTTGTTAATTCACTTGCCACATTATCTTCTAAAATTGTCGCAACAAGTTCTTGATTGTGTAAGGTTTCCATTTTATTCCTCAATAAAAATTTTGGCTAGTTATACCATAGAATAGATGTGCTATCATTAAGCAAAATAACAAATTGAGAAAAATAATGACAGAACTAGATGATTTTGATCTTTTTCGGGCGGAAACAAAAGGGATCAAACCCATCAAACAAGATACCTTTGTGGCGCCACGTCAAAAGAGTGGTCAAAAAAGATCCCATTTACGTGATATTCGAGAAAAAGAAGATACGCTTTTCTATTTTTCCGATGAATATGAACCCTTGCTAAATAAACATGATGGTGTCATCAAATATTTACGCGAAGGGGAAGATAGCCATTTATTGAAACAACTTCGTCGTGGCGATTTTTCACCAGAATTATTTTTGGATCTACATGGTTTAACCCGTGAGCAAGCCAAAATGGAATTGGCAGCACTGCTGTTAGCTTGTGAAGATGAGCATGTTTATTGCGCAAGCATCATGACTGGCTATGGAACTTTCACGTTGAAAAAACAAATTCCACGTTGGTTAGTTCAGCACCCTAAAGTACGTGCATTACACCAAGCTCCCAAAGAATGGGGCGGAGAAGCGGCGATACTGATTTTAGTGGATGTATAAAGAAAAAGAGCGGTCGAAATGATCTGCACCCCAAAAGTTGGACTCAACAAACCAACAATTGAGGTGCAGATTTTTTTATGGGTAAACACTACACAATCGAATTTAAATTACAGGTTCT
>JAGZRY010000384.1 GCA_018381425.1 Haemophilus parainfluenzae | reverse complement strand
TTGAAAATATGGAAAAATTCTTCTTGTGTTTTTTCTTTCTCTGCAAAGAATTGAATATCATCCACTAATAATGCATCAAGAGAACGATAGAATTTTTTGAATTGATCCATTTTATTATCACGCATTGCTTTTACCATGTGCTGCATAAAGTTATTTGCATGGATATAAAGCACGCGGGCATTCGGTTTATTCGCTAAAATGCCGTTACCGATTGCGTGTAATAAGTGGGTTTTACCTAAACCTGTACCACCATATAAAAAGAATGGGTTTGCCGTTGGTTCACCAGGTGCAAGGGCAAGTTTTTGACCTACTGCACGGGCGAGTTGGTTTGATTTACCTTCAACAAAGTTTTCAAATAAATGTTTATGATTTAGGTGCGATTCAAATTTGCTTGGTGCATCAGACTCTTGCTGAAAACTCACCGCACTTTCTTGATGATTAGCTGTTTGACTCGGGGCTGATTCAACTGCTTTTGGAGCAGGTTTTACCCCTTCTTTTACGATAATTTGTAAATTTGGATTTTTAGCAAGGGCTTGGCAAATTTGATGAATTTGAGCCAAGTAATGATTTTCCACCCAGCTTTTTACAAACATATTGGACGCATATAACACCACTTGATCTTGTGAGATGACATCCGCTTGTAATGGGCGTAACCAAGTGCTGAGATCCATCGGAGAAACCTGATCTTGTAGTTGAGATAAGCAATCTTGCCATAGGTTGGAAAGGCTCACGATAAATTATCCTTATGTTATATGCATATAAAATAAAAGCCGCAAAAGTGCGGTTAAAAATCGAAGAGAATTTTACAATAATTTAGGCAAAAGATCTTCTGTTGCTCATCAAAAAAAGACAAAAAGGTTACTTGAGATTTTGCCCAAAATCCGTATAATCCCCACGATTTTAGAAGAAACGGAAGATTATTTCGGAATTTTCTCTTTTCTTATTTGACGAAAGCCCAATTTATGATTAAAATTGCGGTCTATTTTTTATAACCCTTGTTGTGTTTTGAATATCAAAACAGTAAACCATTTTGATTTAGGTAGATTACAATGAAACGTACATTTCAACCTTCTGTATTAAAACGTAGCCGTACTCACGGTTTCCGTGCTCGTATGGCAACTAAAAACGGCCGTCAAGTTTTAGCTCGTCGTCGTGCTAAAGGTCGTAAGAGTTTATCTGCATAATCACCTCTTTTAGTGATTAAGCTAAACTTCTCTCGGGAGTTACGATTGTTAACTCCCACTCAATTCAAAAATGTCTTCGAACAACCGTTTCGAGCAAGTACACCTGAAATTACCATTCTCGCACGCAAAAATAATCTTGAGCATCCACGCTTAGGTTTAACTGTGGCTAAAAAACATCTTAAACGAGCGCATGATCGTAATCGTATTAAACGTTTAGTTCGTGAAAGTTTTCGTTTATCCCAACATAATTTGCCTTCTTGTGACTTTGTCTTTGTGGCGAAACGTGGCATTGGTCAGCTTGATAATCAAACGTTTTTACAAACTTTGGATAAATTATGGGCACGTCACATTCGTTTGGCACAAAAATCCCCATCGCTTTAATTAAGTTTTATCAAGTAGCGATTAGCCCTTTAATTGGGCCGCGTTGTCGTTTTGTGCCAACCTGTTCTTGTTATGGTATTGAGGCGTTAAAAACACATGGATTGTTAAAAGGTAGTTGGCTTACGCTAAAACGTGTATTAAAATGTCACCCCTTAAGCGCCGGTGGATTCGATCCTGTTCCGCCGAAAAAGATTAATAATAACGATGAGAAAAAATAATGGACTCAAGACGTAGCCTATTAGTGCTTGCACTACTCTTTATTTCTTTCCTTGTTTATCAGCAATGGCAACTTGATAAAAATCCACC
>JAGZRY010000383.1 GCA_018381425.1 Haemophilus parainfluenzae | reverse complement strand
TTTTACTTTCCAAGTTTTCAGTTCCAATGCATCGCAAACGTCTTTGAGTACCGCCCACCACTCGCCATCTTTCTCAACGAATCTAATCTTATAGCCATTCCATTCTTCAATTCTCATATTCTCACCTCACTTTCTAATCGCTCCAAAGTCACCCATCCAGTGACCGAACCAACAAAAAAAATACTGGCAGGATCTCTAATTTCTAATATGTCTATCATTTTTTCGATTTCATCACTACCAAATACTCCAGCCTTCATTTTTGCATAAAATGTTTTCTCAGTAATACCAATACATTTTGCTACCTTGCGCTGTGAAAGACCTTTTTCAGCAATTCTCCCTTTCAATCTCGCTGTATCAATCATCTCTTCACCTCCTGTCACCGATTGGGTGACTTCATGTTATCACCTATCAAGTGACATGTCAAGATTTTTATGTTGCATATTGAGTGATTTATGTTATACTTTAGCTAGGAGGTCAGAAAAAATGAAAACCTTACTCAGCACGAACATAAAAAGTCTTAGGAAAAAAAAGAATATGACTCTCGAAGAGTTAGCTGAAAAAGTTGGAACTAGCAAGCAAACTATACAGAGATATGAAAGTGGAAAAATTTCTAACATACCTTCTGATAAAATAGAGCTACTTGCAAAATATCTTGACACCACCCCCGCAAAACTGATGGGATGGGAAATATCAAGGGAAAGCGAAAGCGAGATTATTACTACCTTCGCGTTGAATTTGCAATATTACATGGATCGCGATAATATATCAATTACCGAATTAGCTGAAAAAACTAATTTAGATTCAGCTAAAATTTATAGGTGGATTCATGGTCAGACATCCCCCATAATGGCTGATGTATATACATTAAAAGACTATTTTCATATAAACGTTTCAGATTTGATAGAGCGAACAAAAAGAATGGGCGACCCTAATTATATAGGCGAGGATATTTCTGAAATCATAGATACGCTTATTAGAAATAATATAGTTCAACAATTTGGGCAATATGATTTAAATGAAATGTCAGAAAAGGATATAAGCGAATTTAAAGAGCAGTTACTTGATTCAATTAAATTTTTTGCCGGAAGATATAAAAAAAGGGCTTAAATCATACCCCTTTATTGAAAAAATATCTCTCTGCTTCATTCATTGGAATTGATAAAATGTCAATTCCTTTTTTCATATCATCCGTATACAAGCCTGCACCACTAACAAGTTTTTCCTGCAGTTCTTCAAAACTAATTCCTAATCTTCTTGCGAACTCTTGCTGTGATCCGCATACCTGGGCGATGCGGTTGTTAAGCAAATTGTAATTGAACATCATACCTCTGTACCCTCACCGCTATGCAGCTGCCTGCTGACTAGGCTCTATGCCTGGAAACAGATCCAGGCGTTCCATTGTAGGAACGATACCTTGTTTCTTCAGGAAACAGTACAGGAATGCTCTCCCTTTCTGTGTCCACTTCGTATCAATAACTGCAAAAGAATCACCTTCGTTTTCAATATCTGTTGTCTGAGAGCCAGTATATCCCTTGTTTTGGTATTTAGCATATAGAAGCCACTGCCGGCCTTGTTTATACTGAATTCCATACTCATGCAGCATTTTATTGAAAGACTTTGCGCTCATGCCGTAATCCTTCGCAATGACCGTAGTATTGATAAGGCCTTTACATCTCAGAATTTTGTCATAATACGCACCTTTAGGCTCTAATTCAGCAATAAGCTTATTCTTTTCATCAATGATTGATTGTGCTGCTAAAAGACTTTGTGCCATGATTTGCTCAGTTGTCATAGTTTCCTGCCCTGCAAGATAACCGCCGTGTACACGCACAGAATGTAGGATTGCTTTAAACTGTTTCTTTACAGTCTTAGCTATAGGTTTCCT
>JAGZRY010000382.1 GCA_018381425.1 Haemophilus parainfluenzae | reverse complement strand
CCATTCAGCCATTAAGCGATAAGTCATTAATTTACCGCCAGTGATCGTGATAAAGCCGTCTAAGCCATCACGCTCTGCGTGGTCAAGTAACACGATACCACGACTCACGTTACGACCAGATGGGTCATCATCAGACGCTACTAACGGGCGTACACCAGCATAAGCACGTAATACACGAGTATGACGCAAGCTTGGTGCGAGTTTTTCCCCTTCACGGAAAAGGATATCCACTTCTTCTGGGGTGACTTCCATGTTATCAATTTGATCGTAAGGAATACGACTAGAGGTTGTACCGATAACGCAAATAGTATCACCCGGTACAAGAATATCCGCATCCGCCGGTTTACGACAACGGTTAATCACCATTTTGTTGATGCGATGCCCCATGACAAGTAATGCGCCTTTGGCTGGGAACATTTTAATTTTAAGGTCCGCATATTCTGCAATGCCTTGTCCCCAAATACCACCTGCATTGACGACTAATGGCGCAAAAAATTTACGGTTTACACGATTTTTGTGATCGTAAACATCCACACCGATTACTTTGCCCCCTTCACGAATTAAGTTTTTCACTTCGCAATAAGTGAACATTTTCGCGCCATTTTCGGTAGCATCCATCACGTTTGAGGCGGTTAAACGGAAAGGATCGATTGAACCATCTGGCACAACAACGGCACCAACTAAATCAGGGTTTACTGATGGTTCCATAATCTGGGCAAGTTTAGGATCAATGGCGACGGCTTCAATACCGGATTTGGTACAACTTTCGATGAACGTTTTTTGATAATCAAGGGAATCTTCAGGTAAGGTGATAAATAAACCTTCTGTTTCATCCACACAGTGACGGGCGATATTGCGCAGAATTTTATTTTCTTTAATACATTCTTCTGCTGATTCCTGATCGTTTACGGCATAACGCGCACCACTATGTAACAAACCGTGGTTACGACCTGTTGCGCCTGTCGCAATATCACGACGCTCTAATAAAATACAGTTAATTCCACGCAATGCGCAGTCACGAGCAATCCCCGCACCTGTTGCACCACCACCAATGATAATCACATCCGTCGAGATAGGTGAAAAATCACCCGCATCACGATATATATTAGGCGATAATCCCATTGTTACCCCCAAAGCCAAAATATTAATTAAAAGAAACGTAAAAACTGTTACGAAGTCTGCTGCTATTGTATGGGAGAGCGGTTAAATTCACAACATTTTGAGCGAAAAAGAAAACTGTTTTGTGATATAGATCACACGATTTTCGTATTCGCTCATTTGTTAAAATTTTTTTTGTGAAATACATCACATTTTTGAATTATTTCTCTTTTTAATTTCTATTTTTATTTTATCATGCACGCTATCCCCATTGTCGGGGTAGACTCATAATTAAAATGATTTTGGAGAAAAATTATGTTTGGACCATTTAAACCCGCACCGCATATTGCGGAACTTCCTGCGGAGAAAATTGATTCCACGTATAAACGCTTACGTTGGCAAGTGTTTGCAGGGATCTTCTTTGGTTATGCCGCTTACTATTTTGTACGTGCAAACTTTGACTTAGCACAACCTGGTTTAATTCAAGCTGGCTTGTACTCAAAAGCGGAATTAGGTGTTATCGGCTCAGCAGCCGGTCTTGCCTACGGTTTATCTAAGTTCGTAATGGCAGGTATGTCTGACCGTTCGAACCCTCGTGTATTCTTACCATTTGGTTTATTGCTTTCTGGTCTTTGTATGACCATGATGGGTTTATTCCCATGGGCAACTTCAGGCATTGCCATCATGTGGTTAATGATCTTCTTAAATGGTTGGTTCCAAGGTATGGGTTGGCCTCCATGTGGTCGTACAATGGTACACTGGTGGTCTAAATCAGAACGCGGTACTATCG
>JAGZRY010000381.1 GCA_018381425.1 Haemophilus parainfluenzae | reverse complement strand
AGCGTCTTTACTCTTAAAAATTACTTTTCCTTATTTATGGTTTGTCACCTTTGTGGCACTTTCTGGCGCAATTTTAAATACGATAGGCAAATTTGGCGTGATGTCGTTTTCGCCGGTTTTACTTAATATCGCGATGATTGCGACCGCACTTTTCCTCGCACCAAGATTAGACAATCCTGATCTTGCCCTTGCTATCGGGATCTTCTTAGGCGGTTTATTACAATTTTTATTCCAAATCCCTTTCTTGAAGAAAGCCGGCTTGCTCGTCAAGCCAAAATGGGCGTGGCATGATGAAGGGGTAGCGAAAATTCGTCGATTAATGATTCCAGCTTTGTTCGGGGTTTCTGTGAGTCAAATCAACTTATTGCTTGATACGGTCATTGCCAGTTTCTTAATGACGGGCTCTATTAGTTGGCTTTATTATTCTGATCGTCTATTAGAGTTTCCACTTGGGCTATTTGGTATCGCAATTTCCACCGTGATTTTACCGACACTTGCTCGCCATCATGTGAATCGAGAAGATAATTCTTCCCAAAGTGCGGTTGATTTTCGCAACACAATGGATTGGGGCGTACGAATGATTTTATTACTCGGCGTGCCAGCCGCGATTGGTATTGCCGTGTTAGCCCAACCGATGTTACTGGTATTGTTTATGCGTGGCAGTTTTACCTTAACCGATGTGCATGCAGCCTCTTATTCTTTATGGGCATTCAATGCCGGTTTGCTTAGCTTTATGCTGATTAAGATCTTGGCTAATGGCTATTACGCACGTCAAGATACCAAAACGCCCGTGAAAATTGGGATCATCGCCATGGTGAGCAATATGGGCTTTAACGTATTGGCGATTCCATTTAGTTATGTGGGTTTAGCGATTGCTTCTGCCATGTCAGCAACCTTAAATGCTTATTTGCTTTATCGTGGTTTAGCTAAAGAGGATGTATACCATTTTTCACGTAAAAGTGCGGTCTTTTTTCTGAAAGTTTTAGGCGCAGCCTTAGCCATGGGCGGTTTGGTCTGGTATAACTGCCCATCAATTCAAGAATGGGTAGCCACGACATTTTTAATGCGTATCTATTGGTTGGTTTGGTTAATTGGGCTAGCTGCGGTCGTTTATTTAGGCGTATTGGTGCTCTTGGGTGTTCGTAAACACCATTTACTGACAAAACATTAAGTTACCGCTATAATGCACCGATTATTTTTCGTTTTTTGGAATAAGATGTAATGCAATTAATTCGTGGGCTTCATCATTCACCGCCATATTTGTCAGGGTGCGCATTAACCATTGGCAATTTTGATGGGGTGCATTTGGGGCATCAGGCGATTTTGCGTCATCTTCGTCAGAAAGCGAATGCGCTGAATTTACCTATGGCAGTGATGCTTTTCGAACCACAACCGCGCGAATATTTTATGGGCGACAAAGCCCCCGCGCGTTTAATGCGATTAAGAGATAAGTTGCATTATTTGGCTCAGGCGGGTGTGGATGTGGTCATCGTCGCGAAATTTGACCGCACTTTTGCTAATCTTCCGGCAGAACAATTTATTGAAGATTGGCTTGTGCGCAAATTAAATGTGAAGTTTCTCAGCATTGGTGACGATTTCAAATTTGGTGCGAAGCGTTTAGGCAATTTTGCGATGTTGCAACAAGCCGGAAAGCGGTTTGGGTTTGAAGTAGAAGACAGCCGCACCTTCTGTTTAGATGAGTTACGTATCAGTAGCACCGCTATCCGTGAAGCATTGGCTAAAGATGATTTACAGCATGCGCAAAATTTACTCGGTAAGCCTTATCGTATTTTGGGTCGAGTTATACACGGCAATAAATTAGGGCGAACCATTGGTTTTCCTACCGCGAATGTTCGCTTACATCGCCAAGTGAACCCTGTAAAAGGGGT
>JAGZRY010000380.1 GCA_018381425.1 Haemophilus parainfluenzae | reverse complement strand
ACAGCAAAACCTTGAATCATTTCATCCACACCAAAACCAATGCCGTGTAAGCCCACGATTTTCTCTTCTTTGCCGACACAAACTAATTTCATTCGGCAAGGTTGACAATGTTCAGTGACAGCGGTGTACATTGCCGTGAAAGAGGATTTATACACTTTCACATTTTCTTCACCATACTGTTCAATCGCTTGCGGTTCAGTTAAACCCACTGTACCAATTGGCGGATGGCTGAACACAACCGTTGGCACAAGATTGTAATCTAAATGCTCATTCGGTTTGTTATTGAATAAACGCTCGGATAAACGACGACCTGCAGCCACGGCAACTGGTGTTAATTCAATACCACCTTCGATAATATCACCTACGGCATAAATACCAGGTACATTTGTATTTTGATATTTATCGACAATAATTTGCCCGCGTGAATTGGTTTTCACACCCGTTACTTCAAGATTAATCACATCCGTTGCAGGTTCACGACCAATCGCCCAAATTAACGTATCCACTGTGGTTTCACGACCATCTTGTAATTTCAAGGTAAGCGAACCATCTGCATTTTTCACTACTTCTTCAGGCAACGCTTTGGTGTGCAGTTGGATACCATCTTGCGCTAACACTTCAACTAAAGTCTCGACAATTAATGGATCTTGATTACGCAATGGAGCATGTTGGCGCACAAACAAATGTGTTTCGCTGCCTAAGCTATTTAAAACACCCGCTAATTCAACGGCAATATACCCTGCGCCTACTACTGCGACACGTTTTGGTAACTCATTTAAAGCAAATACACCATTTGAATCAATCCCGTATTCTGCGCCTTTTACCGCTGGAATACTTGGACGACCACCCGTCGCAATTAAGATATGCTCGGCAGTCACTAATTCTGTTGAACCATCTGCATAGCTCACTTCAATCGTTTTGGCATCTTTAAAACGCGCAAAACCATTAAACACATCCACGTTATTTTTCGCTAATACATTATTGTAAGAGGTATGAATTCGACCGATGTAAGCTTGACGACTTTCGACTAATTTCGCGTAATCAAACTTTTTCACTTCTACATCAAAACCATAAGCGGGTGCATAGCTATTAATGGCTTCTGCAATTTGTGCGCCATAGAACATCACTTTTTTCGGTACACAACCTACGTTCACACAAGTGCCACCGAGGTGTTTTGCTTCGATAATCGCACATTTTTTGCCATAGCTTGCCGCACGATTAATTGAAGCAATCCCGCCGGAACCACCACCAATCGCAATATAATCGTAATGTTTAGTCATTGTAATGATCCTTTTTTTACTCATTAAAATTTTCTGCTATTTTGCCTAAAAGTGAAGAAGAAAGCTATAAATTGATGTAATTGGAATTGTCTATATGAAAAGGGAGGATTGATCATTTTCAGCATAAATTTCAACATACAAAGTAGATTTTCGTTATAATGCCGAATTGCACTCTAGCAAATAAACCGCATTGAATTATCTTAAAAGATAAAAAACTCAAAAACTAATCAGCCTATCTAAGGAATAACCTACATGGCGATCTGGAAAAAAACATTCACACTCAATCAACTTAATGAAATGAGTAAAAACTGTGCCATAGAACATTTAGGTATTGAAGTTTCTGCTGTAGGAGAAAACTGGATTGAAGCAAAAATGCCCGTTGATCATCGCACTACTCAGCCTTTTGGCTTATTACATGGTGGTGTGTCTGTTGCTTTGGCTGAAACTATTGGTTCATTAGCGGGATTTCTCTGTATAGAAGAAGGTCAAGCTGCCTTAGGATTAGATATAAACGCCAATCACCTTCGCCCAGTAAAACAAGGCGTTGTGATCGCTAAGGCAATGCCTATCAGTTTAAGTAAAAATATCCATGTCTGGCAAATTGACATT
>JAGZRY010000379.1 GCA_018381425.1 Haemophilus parainfluenzae | reverse complement strand
AAAAAGCCCGAGCAATTCGGGCTAATTAAAATATTACAGATTATTTAATTTCATCTGCGCCATTTGTTTTTCTAACGGATTACCGCTTTTTTGTGCATTCTCAAAGCTTAATTTAGCACCATTCACATCGCCTTTTGCGACTTGAATATCGCCCGCTAAAAGATCTTTACGTGCACTAAAGCCTTGGCTTTTCACTTGATTTAGACTTGCTAATGCTGCATCAAATTGACCTTGTTGGAATTGCACGGCAGACAAACGAAGCGCTGCAAGAGAAGTTAAGATATCATCTTGTGATTGAGCAATTGCTTGTTTCAAGCTATTTTCAGCAGAGGCGTAATCTTGTTTTGCAACGAAACCTTTTGCTTCATCTAGTAAGCTAAATACCGCATAGCTGGTTTTATCATGTGCTTTCACAAATTCAGCCACTTTAGCTTGCTGTGCTGCAGCATCTTTGTTTGTGGTATAAACTAACGCATCATATTCAGCAGACGCTTGCATGATCTGATTAGCTTGATAAGACTGCCAATAACGCCAGCCCAACATCCCGCCTACGCCAAGAATAAAAGCGGCAATAATGGCTTTGCCATTGTCTTTCCACCATTCTTTTAACTGGTTCAGTTCTTGTTCTTCTTCAATGGTATATGCCATTTTCCTATCCTTCTAAAATTAAAATTGGGCTTTCACGTGTTCAATTAAATTAGCCACATCAATGGTTTGCTGCTCTGCTGCGCCAAGTAAGTGTTTTACCACAACTTGATTATTTTGCACTTCACTTTCGCCAAGCACTAGAGCTAGAGTCGCACCAGACTTATCTGCGCGTTTAAATTGTTTTTTAAAGTTACCACCGCTGCAATGCAACATGGTGCTTAAGTGCGGTAATTCTGAGCGAATTTTTTCCGCTAGTTTGAATGCGGCTAATGTTGTACCTTCACCTTGATAAACAACGTAAATATCTACCGCACTTTTTACCGGAATCGATTTATTCACTTCTTGAACGAGCAATACTAAACGCTCTAAGCCCATTGCGAAACCAACACCACTTGTTGCGTGGCCACCAAGTTGTTCAACTAAGCCGTCATAACGTCCACCACCACATACGGTCCCTTGCGCACCTAATGCTGATGTCACCCATTCAAATACGGTTTTATTATAATAATCTAAACCACGAACCAATTTCGGATTAATTTCATATTGAATACCAACCGCATCTAATAGACCGCATAACTGCGCAAAATGCTCGCGGCTTTCATCATCTAAATAATCCAATAATTTTGGCGCACCGTCCAATACATCTTGTAATGCTTGATTTTTAGTATCCAAAATACGTAATGGATTTTTTACAAGACGTTCCTTCTCTTCTTCACTCATTAAATCTTGGTGATTTTCTAAGAAGGCTACTAATGCAGAACGATAGTTTGCACGTGCTTCTAATGAACCAATCGAATTTAATTGAAGTGAAACATGTTGATCAATACCTAACGCTTTCCACAAACGTGCCGTTAAAATAATTAACTCAGCATCAATTTCAGGGGTTGCGATACCAAATACTTCTACACCTGCTTGGTGGAATTGACGGTAACGACCTTTTTGTGGACGTTCATGACGGAACATTGGTCCCATATACCATAAACGTTGTTCATTGTTATAAATCCAACCGTGTTCAATCGCAGCACGCACGCATCCTGCCGTACCTTCTGGACGAAGTGTTAATTGTTCATCATTATCCCAGAATGTGTACATTTCTTTTGAGACAACATCTGTGACTTCACCGATTGCACGAGCAAATAATGGTGTGCTTTCCACGATTGGCATACGCACTTCTGAATAGCCGTAGCTGCTTAAAATTTGGCGAACCTGCCCTTCAATCCATTGCCAAAGTGGAGATTCAGTTGGG
>JAGZRY010000014.1 GCA_018381425.1 Haemophilus parainfluenzae | reverse complement strand
AGTCTTGTATGCAATCAATGACTTTAACCTGCCCTTTCCCGTTACCTTTACACAGATTACATGGTTTGTGATAACCGAGTTTATCATCATTCTGTTTGGCGACTTACCGCCCTTATCCATGATTGAGGGGGCATTTTTAAAATACTTCGGTATTCCCGTGGCTCTTACATGGTTCATGTCGCAAAAGACCTTTGACGGCAAGAAGCCGTACAGCTTTTTGAAATCACAGATAACCTTTGCCTTACGACCAAAGATTACTTATGCAGGAAAAGCCGTGAAACTGGATAAGCAGGTACTACATGAAACTATCACGGCAGTAAGGAGTGTGAGCTATGTTCCCGATTAAATATATCGACAATAACCTTGTCTGGAACAAGGACAATGAGGTGTTCGCCTACTATGAGCTGATACCGTACAACTATTCTTTTCTATCCGCTGAACAGAAATTCATTGTGCATGACAGCTTCCGACAGTTGATTGCACAGTCCCGTGAGGGCAAGATACACGCCTTGCAGATTGCCACGGAAAGCTCAATCCGTAGCATACAAGAGCAATCGAAAAAGCTGGTAACGGGACGATTGAAAGACGTTGCCTATCAGAAGATAGACGAACAGACCGAAGCGTTGGTAAGCATGATTGGGGACAATCAAGTAGACTACCGCTTTTTTCTTGGCTTCAAGCTCATGGTAACGGAAGAACAATTCAATTTGAAGAACATGAAAAAATCGGCGTGGCTGACGTTCAAAGAATTTATCCATGAAGTGAACCACACATTGATGAATGACTTTGTTTCCATGCCAAATGATGAAATCAACCGCTATCTGAAAATGGAAAAGCTGTTAGAAAACAAAATCAGCCGACGCTTCAAGGTGCGACGCTTGGAAACAAACGACTTCGGGTATCTGATTGAACATCTTTACGGCAGGGACGGTATCGCCTATGAAGATTATGAGTATTTACTTCCAAAGAAGAAGTTGAAAAAAGAAACACTGATAAAGCACTATGACTTGATACGTCCGACCCGTTGCCTTGTGGAAGAAAGCCAGCGACATTTACGCTTGGAACATGAGGACAGCGAAAGCTACGTTTCCTACTTTACCGTTAATGCGATTGTCGGGGAGCTGGATTTTCCGTCCTCTGAAATTTTCTACTTCCAGCAACAGCAGTTTACCTTTCCCGTTGATACGTCCATGAATGTAGAAATCGTGGAAAACCGAAAGGCGTTATCGACAGTCAGAAATAAAAAGAAAGAATTGAAAGATTTAGACAATCACGCCTACCAGTCGGGCAGTGAAACCAGTTCCAACGTGGTGGACGCACTGGACAGTGTAGACGAGCTGGAAACGGATTTAGACCAGTCCAAAGAAAGTATGTATAAGCTCTCGTATGTTATCCGTGTATCTGCTCCCGACCTTGACGAGCTGAAACGCCGTTGTGATGAAGTCAAGGACTTTTATGATGATTTGAATGTCAAGCTGGTGCGTCCTGCTGGCGATATGCTGGGGCTTCACTCTGAATTTCTTCCTGCAAGCAAGCGTTATATCAATGACTATGTGCAGTATGTAAAATCAGACTTCCTAGCAGGGCTTGGCTTTGGAGCGACACAGCAGTTAGGGGAAAACACGGGTATTTATATCGGCTATTCCGTTGATACGGGACGCAATGTGTATCTGCAACCGTCCCTTGCCAGTCAAGGTGTAAAAGGTACGGTTACAAATGCCCTTGCTTCCGCTTTTGTAGGAAGTCTTGGCGGTGGAAAATCATTCTGTAACAACCTACTTGTCTATTACTCTGTGCTGTTTGGCGGTCAAGCGGTAATCTTAGACCCGAAAAGTGAGCGTGGCAACTGGAAAGAAACCCTGCCAGAAATCGCCCATGAAATCAATATCGTCAATCTTACCAGCGACAGAGAAAATGCAGGGCTTCTTGACCCGTTCGTGATTATGCAGAATGTAAAAGACGCTGAAAGTCTGGCAATCGACATACTCACATTCCTTACGGGCATTTCATCAAGGGACGGCGAAAAATTCCCCGTACTTAGAAAGGCGGTGCGTGCTGTTACCCAGAGTGAAGCAAGGGGCTTACTCCATGTGATTGAGGAATTACGAAAGGAAGATACACCTATCTCACGCAACATTGCCGACCATATCGACAGCTTCACGGACTATGACTTTGCACATCTGTTGTTCTCTGACGGTACGGTGCAAAATGCAATCAGCTTAGACAACCAGCTCAATATCATTCAAGTAGCCGACTTAGTGCTACCCGATAAGGACACGACCTTTGAGGAATACACGACCATTGAATTACTGTCCGTTTCCATGCTGATTGTGATTAGTACCTTTGCGTTAGATTTTATCCACTCGGATAGAAGTGTTTTCAAGATTGTAGACCTTGACGAAGCATGGGCGTTCTTAAATGTGGCACAAGGCGAAACGCTCTCTAACAAGCTGGTTCGTGCTGGACGTGCCATGAACGCAGGCGTTTATTTTGTTACACAGTCCTCTGGCGACGTGTCAAAGGAAAGTCTGAAAAACAATATCGGTTTGAAATCTGCCTTTAGAAGCACCGATATTAACGAAATAAAACAGACCCTTGAATTTTTCAGCATTGACAAAGAGGACGAGAACAACCAGAAGCGATTGCGTGATTTGGAAAACGGGCAATGCTTGCTTCAAGATTTATACGGACGTGTGGGCGTGGTGCAGATACACCCAGTCTTTGAAGAATTATTGCACGCTTTTGATACCAGACCGCCGATACAGAGAAATGAGGTGGAGTGATGAAAGAAAGGATAAAAGGTACGTTCACAAGAAAAAAGATATTCCACTTTCTTAAAATGGCTCTGTTTGTCGTGGCACTGTCCCTTATCCTGCTTTCACTCTTGGGAACGGTGGCACACGCAACGGGGCTTGTGGACGACACTATCAACACCGAGAACCTTTATTCCAAATATCCGTTGTCGAATTATCAGCTTGATTTCTATGTGGATAATAGCTGGTCGTGGCTTCCGTGGAACTGGCTGGACGGTATCGGAAAATCGGTGCAATACGGGCTTTACTGTATTACCAACTTTGTCTGGACGATAAGCCTATATTTAAGTAATGCTACGGGCTATGTTGTGCAGGAAGCCTATAAGCTGGACTTCATCAATGATATGGCAGACAGTATAGGAAGAAGCATACAGACCCTTGCAGGCGTGACCGAAAACGGCTTTTCCACATCTGGCTTTTATGTGGGTTTTCTTCTGCTGATTATCTTAGTGGTGGGTATCTATGTTGCCTATACTGGACTGATAAAACGGGAAACCAGCAAGGCACTACACGCTGTTATCAACTTTCTTGTGGTATTTCTGGTATCAGCTTCCTTTATTGCCTACGCTCCCGACTACATCAAGAAAGTGAATGACTTTTCATCAGACATCAGCACCGCTTCACTGGACTTGGGAACAAAAATCATGCTCCCCGACAGCGACAGCAAGGGCAAGGATAGCGTGGACTTGATAAGGGACAGCCTATTTTCCATACAAGTACAACAGCCGTGGCTACTCTTACAGTTTGGCGATAGCGATATGGAGGAAATCGGCTCTGACCGTGTGGAAGCTCTGGTATCGGCAAGCCCAGAGGACGAGGACGGCGAAACAAGGGAAAATGTGGTAAAGACAGAGATTGAGGACAACGACAACAACAATCTGACAATACCGCAGGTTGTCAATCGTCTTGGAATGGTGTTCTTCCTCTTGTTCTTCAACTTGGGTATTACGATATTTGTATTTTTGCTGATGGGCATGATGTTGTTCAGCCAGATACTTTTTATTATCTTCTCTATGTTCCTGCCTATCAGCTTTCTGCTTTCCATGATACCGAGCTATGAGAGCATGGCGAAGCAGGCAATCGTAAGAGTATTTAACACGATTATGACAAGGGCTGGCATTACGCTGATTGTTACGGTAGCCTTTAGTGTTTCCAGTATGTTCTACAACATATCGACGGACTACCCGTTCTTTATGGTGGCGTTCTTGCAGATAGTGTGTTTTGCAGGTATCTACATGAAGCTGGGCGATTTAATGAGTATGTTCTCTTTAAACGCTGGCGACAGTCAAAGCATGGGATGGAGAATATTCCGCAGACCGTATCTGTTCATGCGACATAGGGCTAGACGTATGGAACATAGGCTTGCAAGAGCTGTTAGTGCTGGTGGTGTCGCTGGTGCGGTGGCTGGTGGTGTCGTTGCCAGTTCAAAATCTACACGCCAGAATGGAACAAAGAACAATCGTGGAAATACAAGCTCCAGCATGGGGCAGAAAGCAGGTTCAGCCGTGGGAGCTGTCCTTGATACAAAGAATAAGGTCAAGGACAAGGCAACTGCTGTCAAAGAAAATATAAAAGATATGCCGACACAGACTGCCTATGCGGTTCACTCTGCTAAGGAAAAGGCGAAGTCCAGTATGTCTGATTTCAAGCGTGGCATGGTGCAGGAAAAGGAAAACCGCCAGTCTGGACGTTTAGAGAAACAGCAGCTTCATAGACAGAATATCGCTGACAAACGTATGGAGCTTCAAAAAGCACAAGAAGCAAGGCAGGCAGGTAAGAAAACGGACGGATCAGCGACAAACGGAGCTACCCGTCCCCATGAAAGACCAACTACGGCTGCCAAACAAAGTGCCGAGAAACAGCAGGAAGTCAAACGCCCTGCCACAGCTTCAACCATGAAGAATGATGAACCTATCAAGAAAAATGTTGTCAAGGAACGTCCACTATCTTCTGGCGGTACATCAGCAAAGACCGTCAATCAAGAAACCGTAAGGCAAAACTATCAAGCTGACCGTGTAGCGAAAACGCAGACAACAACCACACAAAAACAGACACAGCAGAACAACGAGGAGAATAAACGAACCCTGTTCAAGAAAGGACAAAAGAAGAAATGAAACTAAGACATATCGTTATTGTCGGCAGTCTGTTTCCTATTCTCTTTTCTATTGTGCTGTTCTTTGGGGTTCTGATTAGTGCCGAGGACGACGACGGGGGCAACAGTTATTCTTCCAGCTATGCAGGCATGAACCTATCTGCCGAGGTATTGAAACATCAGCCTATGGTAGAAAAATATGCCAAAGAAAATGGTATCTCCGAGTATGTCAATGTATTACTGGCAATCATACAAGTAGAAAGTGGCGGTACAGCCGAGGACGTTATGCAAAGCTCTGAAAGTCTGGGACTACCGCCCAACTCATTAGATACGGAAAGCTCAATCAAGCAGGGGTGTAAATATTTTGCGTCCCTGCTTTCTTCCTGCAAAAATCAAGGTATCAGTGATATAAATGTCGTGATACAGTCCTATAACTATGGCAGTGGCTATATTGGATATGTGGCAGGAAACGGCAAAAAGCATACGTTCAACCTTGCGGAAAATTTCGCAAGGGATAAGTCGGGCGGAAAGAAAGTAACCTATACGAACCCTATCGCCGTGGCAAAAAATGGTGGCTGGCGTTACGGTTATGGAAATATGTTTTATGTGGAGCTTGTGAACCAGTACCTCGTTGTCAATCAAGTATCGGGCGAGCTGGCACAAAAGGTTATGAATGAAGCGTTGAAATATCAAGGCTGGAAGTATGTATATGGTGGCAGTAACCCGAATACTTCTTTTGATTGTAGCGGACTGACCCAGTGGTGTTATGGCAAGGCTGGTATCTCTTTACCGAGAACCGCACAAATGCAGTATGACGCAACACAGCATATCCCACTATCGCAGGCAAAGGCTGGCGATTTGGTCTTTTTCCACAGTACCTACAATGCAGGAAGCTATGTAACCCATGTCGGTATCTATGTAGGAAATAATCAGATGTATCATGCAGGCGACCCTATCGGATATACCGACCTTAATAATTCGTATTGGCAACAGCACTTGATTGGTGCTGGAAGAATAAAACAGTAGAAAGGATTGGAAACCATGTTTAAAAAGAAAGAAAAACCAGTAAAAGAAAAAAAGGTGCGTACTGTCAAGGTAGGCACACATAAGAAATCTGTGATTGCATTATGGGTAGTGCTTATCGCAAGTGTGAGCTTTGGAGTTTATAAGAACTTTACCGCTATTGATATGCACACCGTACATGAAACAGAAACGATACAGCTTAGATTAAATGACACCAACGGGATTGAAAATTTCGTGAAGAACTTCTGTAAGTCCTATTACACATGGGACAACAGCAAGGAAGCTATCGAAGCAAGGGCGCAGGCAATCAGTAACTATCTGACAAAGGAATTGCAGGACTTGAACCTTGATACCATAAGAACAGATATACCGACCAGCTCCATTGTTACAAATGTCTTGATTTGGGATATAGAACAGTCGGGAACGGACGATTTTATCGCTACCTACGAAGTAGATCAGCAGATAAAAGAGGGAGAACAGACAACAAATGTCAAAGCAACCTATACCGTCAAAGTATATGTAGATAAAGACGGCGATATGGTAATCGTACAGAACCCGACCCTTGCTCCCGCTATGGAAAAATCGGACTATGAGCCAAAGGCACAGGAAGCGGACAACAGCGTGGACGCTGATACCACGGCAGACGCTACGGCGTTTTTGGAAACATTCTTCAAGCTGTACCCTACGGCTACGGAAACGGAGCTTGCCTACTATGTGGCGGGAAATGCCCTTGAACCGATAAACGGGGACTATCTCTATTCCGAGCTTGTCAATCCTGTATTTACGGCTGACGAGGATAACATTAAGGTAAAGGTTGCTGTGAAGTTTATCGACAATCATACAAAGGCAACGCAGATTTCACAATATGAGCTGACGCTTCATAAGGACGGGAACTGGAAAATCATAGGTTAATCAATAAGGCGTGTATATCTGCAAAGGGGTACACGCTTCCTTAAATTTGACAAACTACACTCCTTATGTTATACTTTTTTTGTAAGTATGAAAAGTATAACAAAAATAAAAAGTTAGAATTGAGGTGTAATTATGCCAATGAAAAAGGGACAACACATATTTGGAACGGTTAAAGTAGGAGAAAAAGGACAAATCGTTATTCCAAAAGAAGCACGACAAATTTTTGATATTAAAGCAGGAGATACATTATTAGTGCTGGGCGACGAAGAACAGGGAATAGCTATTGTGAAAGCAGATGTTATGAAAGAATTAGCTGTGAAAATATTGAAAGGGCTGGGTAAATTAAGCAACGGTATAGATGATGAAAAATAACATTATGCTTATACTTCCGATAGCTTTCATTTTAGATTTACTTATTCCTTTTATCTTAGCTCCCACATATAGAGGATATAGTCATTTAACACAGGTTATGAGTGTTCTTGGAAATAGTAAAGCCCCGTTGCATAATGTATATAATACATGGCTGGTAATCTTTGGAATGACTTTAGCAGTAATCAATTTTAAGGTATATGCGGTTGTTTCAAAGGGGTCAAGGCTAATTGCAATAATCCTTTTTATAGTATTGCTGATTTATGCAATCGGCGGCTGTATTCTTTCTGGCTTATTCTCTGTTGGAGAAGTAAAAAGTCTTAATACTCTTTCAGAAAAAATACATGGTTACGGCTCTGTTGTTGGATTTATGTGTTTGTCATTTGCACCGCTTCTGTTAGGAATTTATGCGTATAAAATAAATGACATAAAATTTTCATTTTTCTGCATTGGGTGTTTTATATTAGCAATATTGTGTTTTTCATGTTTTGTTATGGGAGATAAACCTAATTTTAGGAATACGTTTTTAGCATTTGAGGGTTTATGGCAAAGATTATCTTTATTATTTATGTATTTCCCTTTAGGGTGTCTGATATTGTTTGAAACATGACAGTTTTCAATGTATACCATATCAAAAGATAAATAAATTCAGTTATTTAGCCGTAGCTAAAAAATAGGATTGGAGTGATACCATGATAAGACTAAAAAAGCAGGATATTAAAAAATGCTGAAACAAGGGGCAAAATTGAGTGGTGTTCCACTATCGGAAATTCAAGAAAACATAGAAGCCACCATTGATGAAGCTATGAACAGCACCGACCCAGAAGTACAGGCAAATTTCAAAAAATATTTTGGCAACAAAAGACCCACGCCAGAGGAATATATTTATACAATGACAAAGAAATCAAGATTTAAAGTATGAGAGCCTTTATTTACTACCTATGAAGTAGATCAGCAGATAAAAGAGGGCGAACAGACAACGAATGTCAAAGCAACTTATACCGTTAAAATCCATGTAGATAAAGATGGCGATATGGTTATCGTTCAGAACCCTACCCTTGCACCAGCGATTGAAAAATCAGACTATGAGCCAAAGGCACAAGAAGCCGACGCAAGCGTGGACGCAGATACCGTCAATGACGCTACCGCATTTTTGGAAACTTTCTTTAAGCTGTACCCGACAGCAACAGAAAAAGAACTTGCTTACTATGTAGCTGGCAATGTGCTTGAACCTATCGGCAAGGACTACCTCTATTCAGAATTAGTCAATCTCGTGTTTACGGCTGACGGGGACAATGTGAAAGTCAAGGTTGCCGTGAAGTTTATTGACAATCAGACAAAGACAACGCAGGTATCACAGTTTAAGCTTGTGCTACATAAGGATAACAACTGGAAGATTATTATGTAAGATATTTTGTTGGCAGGCTCTATTTTCGGATATAGTCTGCCTTTTCTGTAGCAAATGTGCTGCACTAACAAGCGATTTCATTGTATTTTAAGCAATTAAATCTTTCTTGACAATTTTATCTTAAATCATATATTTATGGATATTGACTTTCTGCTTACAATAAGTTATAATATGACTATAAAACCAAATTAGTCACATGGGAGGTATGTGGTATGTATAAAGAAGTTGGTATTTCTTCAAATAATGTTCCGATAACACTTTCTATCTGGTATACAGAAAGAAGTAGTCCTACCATTGTTTTTTTGCCGGGTACTATGTCACACCCTCTCATGTATGAGAATTTTCTATGTGGTTTGAGTGAAAGAGGATTTAATATAATAGGCATTCACTATCTTTCACACGGAAAAAGCCCTAAAATCAAAAAAAATTATACAATGGAAGATTTGCTGCATAATGTATATGACGCAACAACTTACGGAATAGAAAATTTTGGTGAAAACATAGCTGTCATGGGTTCCAGTCAAGGCGGGATTTTAGCTGCAATGGCGGCGGGTAGGGACACAAGGTTAAAAGCCGTTTTTCCACATAATATCATGCTGACTACATTAAAAGAAACTATGAGCTTAACAAAATATCCCGCATGGTCACACCGTTTTATGGGGCTGATACAGTTGGGCTTTCGTGTAGGTGGAAAATTGCTGCCTAACTATAAGGTTCCAGGAGACGCTTATTTAGACTATGACAGAGTATTTTATAGTGAACAGGCAAAACAAGATTGCTTAAATGACCCTATGCTTTTACCCTATTATCCTTTAAGATTTGTCGCCAGCTTATTTAATGCTGACTTATCGTGCTTGGAGAATGGGGCTATACAATGTCCTGTTATTTTAATTACTGCCAAAGGCGATCCGCTTTTTAGCTTTGATTATACCAACAAAGTATTTGATTTAATTCATGTACCGAAAAAGGAATTACTTACTTTAGAGCTTAATCGTCACATGATTTTTAATGAGGACACGGACACTACAATAAACGCATTGGAAGCTACCTTGCATAAATATCTTGGATAGTATATTGATTATATAATCAGTAAATGTTATACTTTTCATGACGATAAAAACATTTTAGTCATAAGGGGGTTATGAGTTTGCCACGATTTACGGAACAAGAAAAAGAAATCATAAACAGTAAACTTTTGATAGAGGGAGAAAAGCTGTTTTCATTACACGGCTTAAAAAAAGTAACAGTTGATGATTTAGCAGCTGCTGTAAACATATCAAAAGGTTCATTCTATGCTTTTTATCCCAGTAAAGAACATCTATATGTGGAAATCAATTTTCGCTTACAAAAAGAGTTATTTACAAGTATAGAAACAACCGTTAAAAAGAAAAAGTATAAGAACCATAGAGATTTAGCAAAGGACGTTATCATGCTAAGTTTAACGGGGGTGATTACTTCGCCTATTCTTTCACAGATTGATTTATCTTTAATGGACTATCTACAAAGAAAAATATCGTCAGATATTTTTGAAAATCATATGTACAGTGATATCCGTATATTGGAGATATTAGAAGATTTAGGGGTTGTATTTTTGGTTCCGCATACGGTTATTATAAAATCCCTGTATTCTGTTTTATCCTGTTTGGAACAATTCAAAGAGGACGAAGAACTGAATATGATACAAAATCTTTTAGTGAATGGTATTATTCAGCAAGTAGTAGCAGAGTAACAATTTTGTTTGGTTATTTGACAGGCAGGTAGCCAAACAAATTTTTTACAGTTTATATGACTATATATCTATAAACGTCATAAAGTTAAAGGAGGAATGAATAATGATTGATGTAAAAAAACTGTATTTTAGCTATACTGACAAACCGTTTGTTGAGAATGTAAGTTTCCATGTTGGGAGAGGAGAAATTTTCGGTTTTTTAGGACCCTCTGGTGCTGGAAAATCAACTATTCAAAAAATTTTAACTGGGCTTAATACAAGTTATAAAGGCAGCGTAAAAGTTGCAGGTACAGAAATAAGGGAGCATACAAATCGGTTTTATGAAAATATTGGAGTAGACTTTGAATTTTCAACCTGCTACGAGAAATTCACAGCACGACAAAATCTCGCCTATTTTGCTTCTCTATATGACAAGCAACCTCGGTCTATTGATGAATTATTGCATATGGTAGGCTTAGAAAATGATGGGGACAAAAAAGTTGCTGACTTTTCCAAAGGTATGCGTTCTCGCTTGAATTTCATTAAAGCGTTAGTCCATGACCCTGATATATTATTCCTTGATGAACCTACAAGCGGTCTTGACCCTACAAATAATCGTTTAATGAAAGATATTATTCTTGCGGAAAAGAAACGCGGAAAAACGATTATCATTACTACTCACAATATGTTTGACGCAACAGAGCTATGTGACCAAGTAGCCTTTATTGTTGCCGGAAAAGTCAGTGCATTGGATAGTCCACATAATTTGATTATGTCAAGGGGAGCTGCCAAAATACACTATACCTACTATGATAAAGGCGAGAAAACCGGAGAATGTCTGCTTGATAGAACCACAGAAGATAAGTTGTTAAAAAGTTTAATTTCCGAAAACCGTCTGCTTTCTATTCATAGTAGTGAGCCTACATTAAATGATATTTTTGTTGATATTACAGGGAGGACACTTCAATGAGATTGGGACGTTTAATTTGTGGTGATATACATTTCCAATGGAAATATGGTTTCTATTTTATCTACTTTATATTAACAGTTTTATATGTGTGCGGGATTGCCGCTTTGCCGGAACATTGGAAAACGGATATTGCTTCTATTATGATCTACTCTGACCCAGCAGCAATGGGATTGTTTTTCATGGGAGCGATTGTTCTTTTGGAAAAAAGTCAAAAGGTATTAAATGCTATGGTGGTATCTCCTGTAAAAATATCGGAATATATACTTTCAAAAACAGTTGCGTTGATTGCTATTTCTACGATAATCGCATTGATATTAGGGGTAGTTTCCGGCAGCAATCATTTACTTGGTATCACAGTTGGTACGGCTTTGACCTCAGCAATCTTTACTATGCTTGGAATTATTGCAGCTACAAAAATTTCAAACTTGAACCAATTTCTCATTGTGATTATGCCGATAGAAATTGTTTGCTTTGTTCCACCTATCGTTGGTCTGTTTGTAAAGCTACCAGATATATTCCGCTTTTTTCCGTTCACAGCTTGCATGAACCTCATAACTGGAAAAAGTATTTTACTATCGTTTGATATGGTACTTGTAATTGTTACGTTGATTATCCTCTACATAGTTGCACGACATACAGTTAAGCATATGTGGAGAAGTTTAGGAGGTGTAAAGCTATGAAAAGGATATTATCCAGTACCATACAAGTATTTAAGCAAATCAAGAGCGACCCTATGATGTTTGCAGCTTGTTTTACGCCTTTTGTCATGGGAGCTTTGATTAAATTCGGTATTCCCTTTCTTGAAAGAATAACAGATTTTTCTTTGCAAGCATACTATCCAATCTTTGATTTATTACTTTCAATCATGGCTCCTGTATTGCTCTGCTTTGCATTTGCAATGATTACATTAGAGGAAATCGACGATAAAGTGTCACAGTACTTTTCGATTACCCCTCTTGGTAAGTCGGGGTATCTCTTTACAAGGTTGGGAGTACCCTCAATTATTTCGGCGGTCATCGCTTTTATTGTACTGTTGCTTTTTTCATTAGAAAAGTTGTCCATTGGAATGACAATATGTTTGGCGCTTCTCGGCTCAGTACAGGCAATTATTGTTTCACTTATGATTATCACATTATCAAGCAATAAATTAGAGGGTATGGCAGTTACAAAACTAGCTGCACTTACATTACTCGGAATACCAGCTCCCTTTTTTATTGATAGTTATTACCAGTTCTCGGTTGGCTTCCTTCCATCATTTTGGGTAGCGAAAGCCATGCAGAATGAAGCGGTTCTTTATTTCTCCATAGGATTGGTGGTAGCTTTAGTCTGGTACTACTTCCTTACAAAACGTCTGTTTAGGAAGCTGGCAGGATAAGAAGGCATATTATGAAAAAAGGTAGACTTCTGCAAAACAAAAATGTAAATAAGGCTATTCAGGTTTCCAAAATCACATTAATCATCAACCTGAGTTTATCGCTACTTAAATTTGCTGCCGGATATATAGGAAAGTCAAGTGCCATGCTGTCGGACGCTGTACATTCGGCTTCTGATGTATTAAGCACAATCGTTGTGATGGTTGGAATTAAAATATCAGAAAAACAGCCTGATAGAGAACATCCTTATGGGCATGAACGTATGGAATGTGTGGCTTCCATTATTCTCTCTGTTGCATTGGCTATAACGGGTGCTGGAATAGGCTATTCAGGTATCAAGAAAATCTTTTCAGGACAGTACAATACGCTTTCTGTCTCTAGTGGAATCGCACTTACGGCGGCAGTCTTATCCATTGTTATAAAAGAGTGGATGTACTGGTATACAAGAAGTGCTGCAAAGCATACAAATTCTGACGCACTTATGGCTGACGCATGGCATCACCGCTCTGATGCACTCTCGTCGGTTGGTTCCTTAATTGGCATTTTAGGAACACGTTTAGGCTATGCTATTCTCGACCCTATTGCAAGCGTTGTGATTTGCGGTTGTATCTTAAAAGCTGCTTTGGACATTTTCAAAGAAAGCATTAACAAAATGGTAGACCATAGTTGTGACAATGCTACTGAAACAAAGATTAGGGAAGTTGTGCTTCAGCAGCAAGGGGTTGATGGTATTGATGAATTAAAAACCCGCATGTTTGGAGCGAAAATGTATGTAGATATTGAAATATTAGCTGATGGTAATTTAGCTCTTTATGACGCTCATAGAATTGCTGAGGGAGTCCATCAAACGATTGAAAACAACTTTCCACAATGTAAACATTGTATGGTACATGTTAATACGAATGAACTTCCCTATTCTCCATAGGACAGGGAAGATGATTTAAGACTATTGAAAGGGAAAGGGGGGGGAAAGTAGGTTATGGAACAATACTGGTGGATTATCATTGTTATGGTTTTGATTGTCGTTGGCTTACTTAAAATTGTAATTATGAAGAAGTATAACCAAAGGAGAAATTCTAACAATCGTTCAAAAAATAGCAAGGACGACAAGATGTATTAAGGTTTATTGAAATCTGTTATGTTGTAGAATGATGTTTTTAGATACTAGAAAGTGCTTTAAAGGGGCTAACGTTAAGGAAAGCTTTGAGTACAATTCTTTACAATTAACAGTCTTTTGCATAGAGAAATGTATGTAGGAAATATGGTGCAAGGCACAAAACACCAACAATTGAGAAATCAACCTATGAACCAAAGGCACACTACATTTTATACTACTTGACAAGTAAACGAGCGTTTACTATAATGATTTATAGAGGTAAACGCTCGTTTACTAAAAAAGGAGGTTGTAAATGTCTGACACAAAAGAAAATATATTAAAAGTTGCACTACACTTATTTGCGGTGAATGGTTATGAAGCTGTTTCTGTTAGTATGATTGCGGAAGCCTTGGGAATGACAAAAGGAGCGTTATATAAGCATTATAAAAATAAGCAAGATATTTTTGACTGTATAGTAGAACGTATGTATCAAATTGATAATGAGCGAGCTAAGGATTATCAAGTACCAGAAAGTACAATAGAGGTAGCTCCTAATGCATACAAAAATACAACTATTGAAAGTCTAATAACATTTACTCTTGCACAATACGATTTTTGGGTGACTGATGACTTTGCGTCTAATTTTCGCAAAATGTTAATACTAGAGCAATATAGAAATTTAAAAATGAATATGCTTTATCAAAAATGTCTTGTAAATGGTGCTATCAGTTATATAGAAGATATATTTAATGAAATGGTTGAAAAAGGTGTTCTTCAAGAGTGTGATACAAAGCAACTTGCTATTGAATATTATGCGCCATTATTTCTGTTGATAAGTGTAGCAGACGCAGTTGAAAATTGTTGGGATTTAAAATCTCAATTAACCACACACGTTAATCAATTTGTTAAGAAATATATTACAAATGAGAAAGTAAAATAATCCTTTATTCTATCCTGAATACAAACATAACTTTTTAATTTCAGCAGAGAAACACAAAATGAATATTGTTATAAGTCACAAATATTAACTATTAAAATATTACAATAATGGAGATGAGAAAATGGAATATATTCGCAGTAAAAAATATTTTACACCCGACTTACAGGCAAAAATTATGGGACCGAATCCTATAAAATTACAAGAGGAACTATTACAAAATCATAAAATCCCGTCTGGTAGCTATGTCTGTGACCTTGGAAGTGGACAAGGTTTAACTTCTGTATTTCTTGCAAAAGAATATGGATTTGTTGTTTTTGCAGTTGACTTATGGAGTGAGCCAAAAGAAAATGAAGAATTTTTCAAAAAAATGGGATTATCTTCTGCACAAATTAAATCCGTAAAAGCTGACGCTAATGAACTTAAATTTGAGAAAGAATTTTTTGACGCTGTAGTAAGTACAGATTCATATAATTATTTTGGACGTGACCCTATATATTTAGATGAAAAATTACTTCCATTTGTTAAAAAAGGCGGGTTTATTTATATCACAGTTCCTGGTATGAAGAAAGATTGCCATGACAAACTTCCAGAAGAGTTATTGTTATCATGGACACCAGAGGAACTTGATTATCTACATGATATAACATATTGGTCTAACATAATTAGTCATTGTAAAAAGGCAGATTTAATTTCAATATATGAAATGGAAAGTAATTCGGAAGTTTGGTCGGATTGGATAAAGCAAAATAATGAATATGCAATAAATGACCGTAAGGCAATAGAAGCTGGCGGTGGAGATTATCTGAATTTTATTGCTATAATTCTACAAAAAAAATGAATTCTTTAGAACCAGACACTATAATTTGCGTTCTAATATGTTTACCGATCGGCATCAATAATTTTATCTTTGAGGGTAATGATTTGAACATAGAAGAATACAAGAAGATACGAAATTGATAAATTAGAATTTGAAAGGAGTTTTGAAGAATGAAAAAATATGAGTATGTAGAAATTAACTATAATGCGAAAGGAGTTGTATTCCTTTGTACTGATAAACATAAAGAAATTATTGACAGTTACGCAAAAACGGGGTATCACTACGCAGGGTTTGTACCCACAGAAATTGACGCAAAAGGTTGTATGCGAAAGATAGATTTAATTTTTGAAAAAGAAGATTAACTTATTTTAGGGAGTTGGTTCTAATGATAGGACTTAAAAGACGAGATATGAATTATATTATGAAAGTTGGTGCTAAAGCTCAAGGTGTTTCTGTATCTGAATTTAGGGCTATGCTACAATATACCATAGACAAAACTATGGAAAGTACAGACCCAGATGTGCAGGCAAATTTTAAACGATACTTTGGAAATAAGCGCCCAACACCAGAGGAATATATTCATACGATTACCAAAAAGACAAAGGTTAAGGTTTAAATGTTGTAAAGGGGGCTTGCCGTATGAAACGCTTTATGTACAATTCAGTATATTCAAGCCCAAT
>JAGZRY010000013.1 GCA_018381425.1 Haemophilus parainfluenzae | reverse complement strand
AGGTTCAAAGGTCACAGCTCGCCAATAAAAGGTCAGCGCATAAACCATAAAACTGATGGTGATTAAAATCCGCATATCAATTTTATTGCCGAATTTCCCGATAATTGGTGCAAGTAGAATAGGCAATAATCCCACTGGTGCAGCCGCAAGCCCCGCCCATGTTGCTGTATAGTTGTAAACCTGTTGGAGCAGAAGCGGGATAAGCACGACCGTCCCTGAATACACCAAGAAAGCAAGACTCGTCGAAACACAACCCACGGTGAAATTTCGGGATTTGAATAAGGAAACATCCACAACTGGATTATCGTCCGTGAGTTCCCAAATGATGAGGGCGATTAAACCTACCGCCGCGATAATGGTAAGTACCACAATTTCAGTGGAATTAAACCAATCTAGCTCACGACCTTGATCCAGCATTAATTGCAACGCACCGACGCCAAGCGCCAATAAAATAAGCCCAACCGTATTAACCAGTTGATGAGAAATTCTGCTTTCTCGGCCTTCTAAAATTTTCCAACTGATTAAGACAACGGCAAGCCCAATCGGAACATTGATAAAGAAAATCCAACCCCAATGAATATTATCGCTGATCCAACCGCCTAAAATCGGACCACAAATTGGGGCGACGACGATCGTCATTGACCAAAAAGCCAATGCCATTCCGCGTTTTTCAGGCGGATAGTTATTCAATAATAAACTTTGAGAAAGGGGAATGATGGGGCCTGCTACTGCACCTTGAAGGACGCGAAAAACGATCAGCATTTCCAAGCTATTTGCAATACCACAAAGCCAAGAGGCTAGCACGAATAATAGCGTTGCGATTAAAAATAACCGCACTTCACCAAAACGTTTTGCTAGCCAGCCTGTAATCGGGATCGAAATCGCATTTGCCACCCCGAATGAGGTGATCACCCACGTTCCTTGGCTGGACGAGGCACCCAAATCACCTGCAATAGTTGGAATGGCTACGTTAGCGATGGTGGAGTCTAGCACGAGCATAAAGGTGGCTAAAGACAGCACCAATGTGAGCATCGCTAACGCACCGCCTTGTAGCGGTTTGAAATGAGATTGCGGCATAACAGAACCTAATAGCTATTATCGCGAATAATAGATTCGATCAAATTATTGACCGCACTTTCATCGTATTGCAGCACATTCGTAGAATAAAGCGTTGTAGCTGGCGCTTGGTCACGCAAGGTTTCACCTTGGCTATCGGTTACGTTAACTTTTACAGTCGCAGAAAGACCGATGCGTAATGGGTTTTCAGCCAGTTGTTGCGGATCCAATTGAATTCGTACAGGCACGCGTTGCACCACTTTGATCCAGTTCCCTGTCGCATTTTGAGTAGGTAATAATGAGAATGCACTGCCCGTACCCATTTCAATTCCGACGACTTTTCCATTAAAGGTTTTATCTTTGCCATAAAGGTCGAAATGAATTTCAACTGGCTGACCAATTCGCATATGGGTTAATTGTGTTTCTTTGAAGTTGGCATCTAACCACATTTGATCGGTAGTCACCACCGCCATTAATGCACCACCAACAGACACCGCTTGTCCCACTTGAGCATTACGGCGAGCCACATAGCCTTTAATTGGGCTGCGGATTTTTGTGCGTTCTAAGTTCAACCAGGCTTGTTTCAAATTACTGACCGCACTTTGAATTTGTGGCTGTTCACTTAACGGACCGTCTAACAATAAGGCTTGATTTGCGCCAAGCTGATTTTGTGAGGTGGTTAAGTTCACTTTTGCCAGTTCAACGGCTTCTTTCGCGTGTTGGAACGATTCTTTATCGATCGCCCCATCTTTGACTAATTGCACACGACGGTTCAAGTTTCCTTGTGCTTGAGCAAGGGTAATTTCATTCGCACGAACGGCTGATTTTAATTGTTTTACGGTGTAATTCAGTTGCGAAACTTGGCGAACTGCATTGGCTAAATTGCTTTTAGCTTGCTCAAAACTCAATTTGGCATTGGTGTCATCCAATTCTAATAACACATCACCGGCTTGTACGGGATCCATATTATCGACATTAATTTTCGCAATATTTCCCGCCACCTGTGCTGAGACCATCACCTGATTGCCGCTGACATAGGCATCTTCCGTTTCTTCAAAACCTTTAATAAAGAAAAACCAATAAGCCGCCGAACCGATTGCAATCAGAAGAAGCAAAAGAATAAAAATAGAAAGCCCTTTTTTACGTTGTTGAGATTTATTATTTAAGGAAGTTGGTGTATCTGTTTGTTGATCGGACATAATGTGCGCCTTATCTAAAAATGCTGAAGTAACAAGGCTTCAGTTTATAAATATGAATATTTGTTCATTATGACCGTGAATGAGAATTATTTCAAGAATGACCGCGCTTTAGCGTAAAAAGTGCGGTCAATTTTAATGACGTTTTTTCATTAAGCCATTTACGCCAAGCAAGATTAAACTCGCCCAAATCGGCACATAAGTGAAGTAGTCGGAAGGGGAAACTTGTGTGTTAAGCCAAAATATCGCAATTAAAAAGAGCAATGTAGGTTCGAGATAACTGAGCACGGCAAACACACTGACAGGAATTTGTTGGCTCGATTTTAAATTGGCAGACAAACCAATTGCACTCACTAAACCTAACGCGGGCAATAAATACCAATATCGACTTTCACCGATCACAAAAGAAAATTGCTTCTCTTGAATGATCAAATAAATAAGACAAGGGACTGCAATTAAGCACACATCAAGCGTGATGCCTTGCAATGCCGGGATTTTCATGGCTTTACGGCTTAAATAATAATAGGGATAAACTAAGCACACCCAAAGGCTGCTCCATGAAAAGGTTTGATTGTGCCAAAGCTCATGTGCCACACCGCAAGCAGCGATGCACAAGGCAATAATTTGAATGGTGGAAAGGGTTTCTTTCAGCCAAATGCGTCCAAGTAATGCCATCACTAATGGGAATAAGAAGTACCCCATAGCGATGTTGACCCCTTCGCCATTAACGGGCGCCCACATAAATAACCAAAATTGGCTGCCGGCATCGAGTGTGCCGAGCAAAAACAACATCCAACGTTTTTTGTCTTTGCCTAAGGTTTCATTGACTAATTTTGATAATGAACGACAACCCACTGTAGGGAAGATAATTAAAAATAACCCGAAGACCATCATCACCATTCGCCAAGCAAACACATCCGTACCGTTAAGGGGCTGTAGCCATAAACTGAATAGATAGAGCAATCCAAATAAAAATTGTGAGATTATGCCGAGAAAAATACCTTGAACCATCTTCATTACTTCCTTACGTTGAATAGCTTCATTATAAAAGTCTGGCGTGGTAAATTTTCTCAATATAAAATAATTTGTGATTGTTTTTCTCAAGTTTTGGAATTATTTTGCATTTATTTTCAAGGATTAAACATGGAATTAGATAAATTAGATCGGGATATTTTAAATATCCTCCAACAAGATGCGACCTTGCCGTTAAAAGAGCTCGCGGAAAAGGTGCATAGTTCAGTGGCAACCTGTCAGCGTCGAATTCAATTATTGACAGAAAAAGGTGTTATTACCAAACAAGTGGCAGTGGTATCGCCAAAGGCAGTGGGTAGAGGCATCAGTGTTTTTGTGATGGTCGAAATGGATAACCAACATTCCCGCTTTCAAGAGTTATTTGAACGAAAAATGCGCCAAGAAACCGATGTGGTGAGCTGTTATGAGATTTCAGGTGATTATGATTTTATGTTACTTATTCACGCTGAAAGTATGGAAAGCTACCATTCATTTACCCGCCGCGTTCTAACCGGTGAATATCATGTTAGAACTTATAAGAGTTTATTTGTTATGAATTTTACCAAAGCAGAGAGTGGGATTTTACTTTAGATCAATATTAGGAATAAAAATAAGTGAAAGTGCGATAAAAAATACAGTCTTATCATGAAATAATATGAAAAAAATTGTATGAATTTTATTCGTAACTACTAGTTTTTATAGTAGTGTTTCAGGCATAATTAAAAGTTGGTTTGTGCTTAGCATACTATTGTTAATTTATACAAAGGATTTATCTCTTATGAATAAGATTTTTAAAGTAATTTGGAATCGTACTACACAATCGTTGGTGGTTACTTCCGAGTTAGCGAAAGGGGTCGCTAAAGCATCCTCTGAAGTTAATGTAGAAAGCAAGTCCTCATTAGGTAAAGTTTTTAAATTATCGGCATTGTCTTTACTGCTTTTAGATGTCACAAGCACTGCATATGCAACAATTCCTGAGGACTCTATTAGCAGAGGGGTTGTTCAGGCTGTTGCCATCGGTGGGGGAAGTTCAACGGACGCTCATGGTGCTGTTGTTGTAGGCGCAGCATCAAGAGCAACTGGTGGAGTAAAAGGCATTGCAATTGGTCATACCGTTTTCGCTAATGGGCAAGATGCAGTAGCTATTGGTTCTAACTCTCAGTCAGTAACTCAGGGGTAGCTCTGGAGCGTTTAGCAAATGCGGGGAATAGTGCTACGGCATTGGGTAACCAAGCGACAGCAAGTGGTGCAAGTTTAGTTACAGCGGGTGATGGGGCTAATGCAACATCACAAGCATCTGTTGCGATTGGTAAAAATTCTAAAGCTCAAGGTGAGGGGACTGTTGCACTTGGTGCGGGAGCGGTAACAAGTGCTGATACTGGAGCAATGGCACTTGGCGGGAATGCTTCGGGGATTTATTCTGTAGCGGTAGTGAGTGGTTCTCAAACTAAAGGTAACTATGCCATTTCAATGGGCTATAACGCGATTAGTGAGGATAGTGGTATTGCCCAAGGTTTAAATGCGAATGCAAGCGATTGGGCGATTTCCTTAGGGCGAGATTCTAAAGCACTTGGTCGGAATGGTGTTACATTAGGCGCAAGCGCTACAGCAAAAAATGCGTACGATGTTGCTTTAGGTTCAGGTTCAATAACCGAAGATAGACATTCGCTACCTTCTGTAAAAGTAGGTGGGGTTGAAGTAGGTAATAATGGTGTAAGCAATGGGAATGGGGTTGTAGCTGTAGGTCGTAACGATAGCGCTCGTCAAATTCAGTTCGTTTCTGCAGGTGCAATTAGTGCGACTTCAACGGATGCGATTAACGGTTCACAACTTTATAAAGTGATTGGTGTGCTAGATTCAACAGCAAGCACAGCAACAGCTGCACAAACTGCAGCAAATAATGCTCAATCTACGGCAACAGCAGCGCAAACCACCGCAGACCAGGCTAAAACGGCTGCAGGTGCAGCGCAAACTACTGCAAATGATGCAAAACAAATTGCAAAAGCAGCAGATCTTAACGCAACCCAGGCATTAAATTTAGCTAAAGAGTCTACTCATAGCTATTTTCATGTAAATCGTCCTGTTGAAGATATAGATTCTCCACCGGTTACGTATTCAAATGATAATAGTGGTACAGTTAATTCACCAGGTTCGGCACATGCCTCACATTCTATTACAGTGGGTATGTACGCAAGTACTGAAAGAGATGCAGATTATGCGATTGCGATGGGGTACAGTGCTTCAGCAGCGACGGAGAACTCTGTGGTAATTGGTGCAAAGAGTTCAGTCCGTACAGGTACAATAAATGCAACACTGTTAGGTTCTAACTCTGTAGTAGAGGCGGGTGCTCAAAATGCGACTGTAGTGGGTCAATTCTCAGCAGCTGGCCAGAACTCATTAAATGCAACTGTAGTGGGTGCAAGGAGCTATGTTCGTCCGAATACTAATAATGGTACAGCATTAGGTTATTACTCAGGTGTTGATAACAGTACAGTAAATGGTACTTCTGAGGGGGCACACACATGGGTGGGTGAAAATGCAGAAAATGGCACTGCTTTAGGTGTGCGTAACCTAGTTGGTAATAGCTCTCGTAATAGTATTGCGATTGGTGTGGAAAATAACATCGCCGATGGTAAACAAAATAATACGGTTATTGGCTATAACAATAAGATCAAAGCAAACGGCACAACTGTAATTGGTAATGGTGTTGAAGTTGCGGCTGGTTTAGATAATGCCGTTGTTTTAGGCAACCATTCAACCACTACGGGTTCTCATACTGTTGAGAATGTAACTTCAGCAACCGTGGGGAATTTAACTTATAGTGGCTTTAAAGGTACTGTATCAGGTAAAGGTAGCTTTGTAAGCGTTGGTGCAGTAGGTAATGAACGTAAATTGATCAATATTGCAGCGGGAAATATTTCAGCAACTTCAACAGAAGCGATCAATGGTTCACAACTTTATGCAGTAACCTCTCAATTAGATAAAACAAACGAAACAGCGAAAACAGCCGCTTCAAGTGCAAGTAGTGCAGTGTCTTTAGCTTCTGCTGCAGCTTCTTCAGCATCATCAGCCGCAGAGGTTGTTAAAGATAATTTAAGTAAGATTGAAAGTACAGCATCAGCTGTAACGAGTGCAGCTACTGCAGCAAATAATTCAGCAAAAGCAGCAAGCTCTTCTGCTTCAGCAGCAGGCTCATCAGCAACCGCAGCGAGCTCATCAGCATCAGCGACAGGCTCATCTGCAACGGCAGCAAGCTCTTCTGCTTCAGCGGCAGGTTCATCAGCAACAGCAGCGAGCTCATCAGCTTCAGCCGCAGGTTCATCAGCAACAGCTAGCTGCAAGCTCATCAGCATCAGCGGCAGGCTCATCTGCAACGGCAGCAAGCTCTTCTGCTTCAGCGGCAGACTCTTCTGCAACAGTAGTAAAAGAAGAAGCTGCAGCACTTAAACGAGTTGTGAAATCAACAGATGAAAACGGTAATGTGAATAAAGTTGAATCTGAAGTAGATGGCAAGAATGCAACAGCTGTAGGTTCAGGTGCAAAAGCGAAAGGTAATAACAGCTCTTCGTTTGGTACGAATGCAAGTGCTTTAGCTGAAAATGCGACAGCAATTGGTCAAGGAGCTAAAGCAACAGCAAATAATGCTGTGGCATTAGGTCAAGGCTCTGTAGCGAATGAAGCAAATACTGTTTCAGTTGGTTCAGTCGGTAATGAACGTCGAATCACCAATGTGGCAGATCCAGTTCGTGGTACGGATGCAGCAAACAATATGTTGATCGTTCTGTTGGTGCATTTCGTAGCGAAATGAAGAAAACTGATAAGAAACTTCGCGGTGGTATTGCTGGTGCAACAGCTGCAGCAAATATCCCACAAGTAACGAAAGCGGGTGGTTCAATGGTTGGTCTTGGTGTAGGTAACTACAAAGGTGAAAGTGCCGTTGCAGTAGGTTACTCACGTGCGAGTGATAACAATAAAGTTATCTTCAAAGTGAGTGGTGCAGCAACGACACAAGGTGATTACAATGTTAGTGCTGGTGTAGGTTACCAATGGTAATAATCAACTAAGCTAGATAAATCACTCGGGTAGGTATATCCGAGTGATTTTTATTATTTAAGTTATTTGAAAATACGTTTATTTTTGACCGCACTTTTAGATGATTTAAATAATAAAAGAGGGAAGCTCGTATGCGTAAATATAAAATTGGAATTACCTTTAATTTAGAAGCAAAAGTCACAGATATTTGGGCAAATGGTGCGAACCAAAATGTGATTCATCTTTACCATTTATTTCAACATTCTGATATTGTTGATGATGTGGTTTTAGTATCTTGGGGACCAGAAAATCGCACTACACCACCAGATGGTTTTATGTTAGAGGGCTTAAATCTTAAATATGCCTATGTTGAAGATGTGATTGATCAATTAGATGTATTGATTGAGGGGACTTTGGTCATTGAACCACATCAAGTTACTCGCATGCATGGGCATGGTGGAAAAGCTGTTTGCTATAAAATGGGCAATGACTTTATTATGGATATGGAAAATTTCCTTTTTGATAAGAAAGCGGGAAGAGTATTTAATGGTACGGTATTTGATTCTGTGTGGATGATTCCACAACATGAAAATACCTGTAAATCGTATTTTTCCATTATGTATCGTTGTCCTGCTTATGTCGTACCAGCAATTTGGTCACCCGTGTTCTGTGATCAAGTGATTAAGCGTATCAAGGAGCAAAATAATTTAGAATTCGGGTATGAACCTGATCCTGAGAAAAAAGCTAAACGTATTGCTTCTTTTGAAGCCAATATTAATGTGGTAAAAACCTGTTTTACACCAGTGTTAATTGCTGAACAAGCCTATCGTGAAGCCCCCAAAAAAATTAAGAATGTTTATATGTGTAATACTTATGATAAAAAAGATAATCCAACATTCTTTAATTTTATTGGTCGAACCGATCTTGTGAAAGACGGCATAATGACAGTGGAAGGTCGTTACCAAATGCCAGACTTTTTAGCTCGTTATGTGGATATTGTGCTTAGTCATCAATGGGAAAATGGCTTAAATTATGCTTATAATGATGCATTGTATGGTGGCTATCCATTTATTCATAATTCAAAACTGATTCCGAAAGGCGTGGGGTATTACTACGATCAGTTTGACGCATTTGAAGGTGCAAAAGTGTTGCTTGATGTGATTGATAACCATGATAAGCATCATGAGGAGTATGTGAAAAGAGCGAATGAGTATTTGGATTCTCTATTACCGACAAATCCAATGAATATCTATTTGTATGAGAAAGAAATCAAGCGATTGTTCTCTTAGTTAAATTAACAAAAATCCCTTAGCGAAGGCTGAGGGATTTTTTTAGAAAGTCACTTATTCATCAATATTTTCTAATGATTTCTTTAATTCATTAAATTCATTTTCATACATTTTTTTATGTTCTTCAGATAATAATGTGAAAGAATCATAAATGAATTGCTTTTGTTTAACTAAGTATTGATATAGTCCCTTAGATAAAGAGGAGTCATTCATACTTTTTATTTGGTTTAGCTTTTCAAGCACAATATCTATGAGATCTTTAGTGTTTTTAGGTTTTACAAACTCAGTAATTGATCCTAGTCGTTTAGCTCTATATATATAGAAATAGCTGTCATATAGTGCATAGCTTGAAATATAGGGAGCTAGATTAAAGCTCCAATCTAAATCTTCATGGTTTTTTCCTTTTGGAAAAAAGAGTTGATTATCTATGATGATTTTTCTTTTGACGACCTTATTACATGCGGAAGGTCTAAATATGTTTCTGCTAGTTAAAGTATAAAAGTCAGCAATATAATCGCCTGTTAGCCCCTCTTTAGAAATTGGGTAATATTCTTTTTTGTTATCTTTGTATCTGAATGTGAGATCATAAATAATAAGATCAGGATTTTCTTCTGAAATCTTAGCAAGATCAGAAAGAATACTTGTTCCTTCCCAATAATCATCACTATCTAAAAACATTAAGTATTCACCACGGGCAAGTTTAATACCCGCATTTCTTGCATCGGAAAGCCCACCATTGACTTTACGGATAAATACAATGTTATGGTGTTGTTTAGCATATTTAGTGCAAATATCGATAGAATTATCTGGTGAACCATCATCAACTAAAATCAGTTCATAATTCTGATAATTTTGTGCTAAGACAGATTCAATACATTGCTCAAGGTAACGTTCAACATTATAAATTGGCACAATGATGCTAAACAGTGGGTTTTCGATCTTGTCTTGTGGTTTTTGGTTTGGATTTTCGCCTAATAGATAACAAGCTTGAGCAATATTTTGAGGTTCATGGAATGCAGTGAATTGATCTGCAAGCCAGTAGGGTTTTGTTTCACTTAAAAGTGCGGTCAATTTTTTTGCGACATTTTTGCGGATGAGATAAAGCGAACAACCATAGTTGTATTGGTTAATATCGCCATAAATTAAAGCATAAGGCTCATCACCTATTTGAAATAAACGCTCTCCAGAACGACCCTCACCATCATGTTGCAATTTGATAATTCCGTAAGAGGAATATTTATTGGCATAATGGATAGCATGCTGAATGAAGTTTTCAACAGGTTGTATTTTACTTTCACCAATTAAAGCAAAATCATTATCTTGTAACTGTTCATTTTCAGCAATGGCTTTCCAGCACTGAATATGAGATAGCGTGTGGGCGATTTCTTTGTTATTGGGCGTGCGATCAAGTATTTCTTCAGCTTTCTTTAAATTAAATAAGGCTGAAGAATTACCGAGTAAGCTAACCTGTTCTTTAGTTACTGCAGGAACAGGTACAACATGAGAGTCAGAGGTGCATTGTAAAAAATGACTCAGTCCCTCTATTTTTTCAGAAGCATAAATCACATAACAGGTTAGTTTTTCCATCGTTTTAATTACCCTTTATTTTTCGCAGTAGTCGATTTTAACGCCATATACCCCACAATCGCAGAAACAGTAGAACCTAATAAGATCCCTAGGCGAGAAAGGGCGTTAATGCTTTCACCTGCATCTGCATTGAAGGCTAGGCTAGCTAAGAACATTGACATGGTGAAACCAATGCCACATAAAATCGCTACGGCAAAAATTTGTTTGAAGTTGATACCTTGAGGAAGCTTTGCAATGCCCAGTTTAACGGAAAGATAACTGAAACCAAATACACCAAGTGGTTTTCCGATAATTAAGCCTAAAGAAATCGCAAATAATAATGGCGATGAAAGCATACTTGAGTCGATACCGTCAAAACTTACCCCCGCATTGGCAAAAGCGAATAATGGCAGAATAATAAAGGATGACCAAGGCGCAAGAATATGTTCAAAGTCATGTAATGGTGTTTCGCCATTTTTGCCTTTTAATGGAATACAAAATCCGATGATAACGCCTGCAAGAGTAGCGTGTACGCCAGATTTTAATACAGAAGCCCATAAGATGGTTCCCACTACCATATAGGCACAAAGTGCGGTCACTTTAAAGCGATTTAATGCGATAAGTACAGCAATTGCAATGGCAGCAAAGACAAGAGCTTGCACGCTTAATCCATGTGAGAAGAAGAGTGCAATCACGACAATGGCACCTAAGTCATCAATAATCGCTAAAGCAAGTAAAAAGATTTTTAGTGGGAGTGGCACTTGTTTACTTAATAACGCCATGATACCAAGAGCAAAGGCAATGTCTGTTGCCATTGGGATAGCCCAGCCATCGGCTAAAGCGGGATCGTGTTGGGCGATAAATACATAAACTAAGGCAGGAATGATCATTCCCCCCACCGCTGCAATAGCAGGGAAAACCGCTTGTTGATAGCTTGAAAGGGAGCCCTCGAATAATTCTCTTTTGACTTCCATTCCCACTAAAACAAAGAATACCGCCATAAAACCATCGTTGATCCAGTGAATTAAGGTTTTATCGATAGAAAAACTACCTACTTGAATGCTGACTGGTAAATTTAAAAAGTCATTATAGGTTTGATTAAGCGGTGAGTTGGCTAATAGCATTGCGACTACCGCTGAGAAAAGTAATAAAATTCCGCCAGCTGATTCTAATTTAAAAAAACGCTGAATTTGTTGAGTCAAACTCAGTTTATTCATTCATCCTCTCCTAAAAATATAATAAAAAATAACAAAGTTTGGATACTATCATAAAATTTCTAATTTGGGGGAAATACCGTTAGTAAATATGAATTTAGTAAGGCAATTTATTTGATTAAAATTATGGTTTCTCCATATTTTCCATTTCTACGTTTGGCGTTAAGGGGTATTTAGAGTAAAATTCGGCAATTTATTTTATTTGTCGAGACTACTTATGTTTTCAAAAAAAGATATCATCGTATTAGGTATGATGGTTTTTGCCCTGTTTTTGGGCGCAGGAAATATTATTTTCCCTCCGATGGAAGGTTATACCGCAGGTAACCATTGGGCAACAGCCTCTATGGGCTTTGTGATAACGGGCGTATTAATGCCGTTTATTACCTTAGTGGTTGTGTCTGTATTAGGACGCGGTGAAGAGCTAACCAAGGATTTACCTAACTGGGCAGGCGTAGCCTTTTTAACCATTCTTTATTTAGTGATTGGTTCAACCTTTGCCATGCCTCGAATTACCAACGTGGCTTATGAAATGGCATGGTTACCATTGGGGCTTTTTGAAGATAGCGAGACGGCACGTCTTATTTTCTCTGTGCTTTTTAATATTATCGCGATGGGATTCATGATTCGCCCGAGCACAATTATTTCAACGGTGGGTGAAGTAATGACTCCTGCATTGTTGGTGTTATTGGTGGTTGTCGGTATTACCGTTTTTGTTTCACCACTTTCTGATATTGTTGCACCTTCCCAGGCTTATGCAGAGAATTCAGCATTAACCACAGGCTTAATTAGTGGTTATCAAACGATGGATGTACTTGCAGCGATTGCCTTTGGTGGCATTGTTGCACGGGCGTTATCTGCAAAAAATGTGACGAATCCACAAAAGATTGTTCAATATACGATTTCAGCGGGTTTCGTATCTGTCATTTTATTAGGTTGCTTATATTTTTCTTTATTCTACTTAGGCGCGACTTCTGATGCGGTGGCGCAAGGTGCAACAAATGGTGGACAAATCTTCTCTCGTTATGTGAACAGTTTATTTGGTTCTGCGGGAACGTGGATTATGGCAGGGATTATTACTTTAGCAAGCTTAACCACATTAGTGGGTGTAACCAGTGCGTGTGGTGATTATTTCTCTAAGTTTTCGACACGTTTTTCTTATCCATTCTGGATTGTTTTCTTCACTGCCATGACGACAATCATTTCACAGTATGGACTAACAAAATTACTCCGTATCACGATTCCAGCATTATTCTTGATTTATCCGATGGCGATTATGTTGGTGGTTTTACAGCTTGTGCGTAATAAACTGCCTTCTATTCGATTGAGCTATTACACCACTATTTTTGTGACGGTTTGTTTTAGTTTAATTGATAGCTTGAAAAACTTAGATATGTTGCCAGAAGGCTTACATCAAATCATGACTCATTTCCCGCTCTATTCACAAGGGCTTGCGTGGCTTGTACCCGCATTATGTACTTTAGTGCTTTCCATGATATTTGGAAAAACCATTTCAAAATAAGAAAAATGCCGACAATGATTTGTCGGCATTTTTTATATCAAGTGCGGTCGTTTTTTCACGTGTTTTTAGGCGGTAAGACGCTGTCTCACAATTTCAAATAAACACACACCTGTTGCAACGGAAACATTTAGGGATGAAACAGAGCCCGCCATTGGAATACTAATGAGTTGATCACAATGCTCACGAGTAAGGCGGCGCATGCCTTCACCTTCGGCTCCCATCACTAAGGCAAGAGAACCTGTGAGTTTACTTTGGTAAATGGTTTCTGTTGCTTCGCCAGCTGTACCCACCACCCAAATATTATGATTTTGTTGTAGATCTCGCAAAGTACGAGCTAAATTGGTTACGCGAATTAATGGCACAGTCTCCGCAGCACCGCAAGCCACTTTACGTGCGATAGAAGTGAGTTGAGCTGATTTATCTTTTGGTACGATAACAGCGCTCACTCCAGCAGCATCTGCAGTACGTAAACAGGCACCCAGGTTATGGGGATCCGTTACGCCATCAAGCACTAATAAAAGTGGATTTTGTTTACGAGTAAGAAGTTCATCCAGATCATGTTCATTCAGCTCTTTCGCTTCTTGCACTCGAGCAATCACACCTTGATGGACTTCACCGTTGGATTTTTTATCTAATGTTTGACGGTTTACAAATTGCACCGCAATGCCTAAAGCATAGAGTTCATTAAGTAAGGGTTGTAGGCGTTTATCTTCACGGCCTTTCAGCACAAATACTTCAATTAAACGCTCAGGGCTATTTGCTAAAATGCTGTTTACAGCATGGATACCATAGATATTTTCTGACATAGGGTTCTCTTATTTATTATTTCTTCCGTTTTCTAGTCGGTTTCTTAGAAAAATCTTTATTTTTGACCGCACTTTTACGTTTTTTTGACACTTTAGGTGGCAGTTCCTTAAAGACTTTTTTTGCTTTTTGCTTCGCTGTTTTTCCCACGCGACGTGGTTTTCTGGCACTTTCGACTAAACTGAAATCCACCATTTTTTGTTCTAAATGAACGGCGACTACGCGAATTTTGACTTTATCACCAAGGCGGTAGATCATACCACTATTTTCACCGATTAAACGTTGTTTAGCTGCATCAAATTGATAGTAGTCGTTATCTAAAGTGGAAATATGGACTAAGCCGTCAATGAATAAATCATCTAAACGTACGAATAAGCCAAAGCCCGTTACAGATGAGATCACTCCGCTAAATTCAGCACCCACGTGATCTTGCATATATTCACATTTCAGCCAATCTGCTACTTCGCGAGTGGCATCATCGGCACGGCGTTCTGTCATCGAGCAGTGATCGCCTAATAAATCCATTTCATCAAAAGAATAATGATAGCCGCCAGTATCTGTGGTTTTACGTTTAGCACCTTTTTCTTTCGCTAATAAATACTTAATCCCACGATGTAGGGTTAAATCCGGATAGCGGCGAATCGGGGAAGTAAAGTGTGCATATTCCTCTAACGCCAAACCAAAGTGGCCGATATTATCCGCATGATAAACCGCTTGGCTTAATGAACGGAGCAACATGGTTTGAATAAGCTCGTGATCCGGGCGATCTTTCACTTGCTCTAACAATTTCGCATAATCTTTTGTGGTCGGTTTCATGCCGCCTTCAAGGCTTAAACCGCATTCACTTAAGAATGCACGGAAAGACGTCAGTTTTTCTTCGCTTGGTGTGGCATGAATACGATAAAGTGCAGGCTCTTTATGTTTTTCCATAAAGTTTGCTGCTGCAATATTTGCAAGAATCATGCATTCTTCAATGATTTTATGAGCATCATTTCGCACAACAGGCTCAATGCGATCAATTCGTCCCATGGCATTGAAAATAAATTTGGTTTCGATGGTTTCAAAATCGATGGCACCACGTTGTTTACGGGCATTGAGTAATGCTTGATAGAGATGATGCAATTCTTCTAAATGTGGTACTAGCCCTTGATAACGGGTACGGAGCTCATCATCGCCGTCTAAAATCGCCGCGACTTTCGTATAGGTTAAACGTGCATGAGAATTCATCACCGCTTCATAAAAACGATAGTCGGTTAGTTTACCTTTGGCAGAAATGTGCATTTCACATACCATACACAAGCGATCAACTTGTGGATTCAGTGAACACAATCCGTTGGATAAAATTTCCGGTAGCATTGGCACAACACGATTTGGGAAGTAAACGGAGTTACCACGGTTATAAGCTTCTGTGTCCAATGCAGAACGTAAACGCACATAATAGCTGACATCGGCAATTGCCACCCAAAGCTTCCAGCCTTTACCGCTTTTTTCGCAATATACGGCATCATCAAAATCGCGTGCATCTTCACCATCAATGGTAACCAGTGGCAGATTGCGTAAATCCACACGGCCTTTTTTTGCTTCTTCAGGCACTTCTTCCGTGAATTTTTTAACATATTTTTCGACCGCACTTGGGAATTGGTGAGGAATGTCATGATTACGAAGAGCGATCTCCACTTCCATCCCTTTTGCCATATTGTCACCCAGAATTTCGGTGATGATGCCAACTGGTTGAGTAAAGGAGGCAGATCGTTCTTGCAATTCAACCACGACAACTTGTCCCATTCGGGCCCCATTGCGATGTTCATTAGGGACTAAAATATCTCGTCCGATACGACTGTCATCAGGCACCACATAGCTAAAACCATTTTCTAAGAAGAAACGGCCGACAATTTGTTTTTTACGACTTTCAAGTACGCGAACAATACGGACTTCGCGACGACCACGGCGATCTAAGCCTGCAGGTTGTGCCAATACAAAATCACCATGCATTACACGTTGCATTTGGTGATTAGGAATAAAGAGACCCTCTTTTTTACCTTCAACTTGTAAAAAGCCATAGCCTTCTCGATGGCCAATGACCATGCCTTTGAATAAATCCAATTTTTCAGGCAAGGCATAGCGTTTACGTTTAGTGAAAACTAACTGTCCATCATTCTCCATGGCACGCAAGCGACGACGCATGGCTTCTTGTTGTTCGTCACTTTTAATTGAAAGTGCACTCAGAATTTCTTCCCGACTCATCGGGGCATTATTTTCACGAATAATTTGCAGAATGTAGTCTCTGCTTGGGATCGGATTACCGTATTTTGCTAATTCTTTTTGATAATTCGGATCCGCTTTTTTAAAAGATTTTTTGGCCATTTATTGTTTATTTTATGATTAATTTTTAAGTTGTGGGGTAGTTTACAGGTTAAAGGGGGGAATGCAAGCTCGTTATGGGGCGTTTGTGGCAGGACGGTTTACGGCAAACAAAAACCGCACCAAAGTGCGGTTTTATTTTTAAGCTGTTTTAGTGCTTTAATTACGCTAATTTTTTGATTTGAGCAGCTAATTTAGCTTTGTGGTTTGCTGCTTTGTTAGCGTGGATTAAGCCTTTAGAAGCCATACGGTCA
>JAGZRY010000378.1 GCA_018381425.1 Haemophilus parainfluenzae | reverse complement strand
ACCTTACTTGCACCAAGCAATTTATCGCATCAATCGTTGCTTAATATTTTTGATGTGATGTCGCATCGTCATATTGATTATGCGGATCTTTATTTTCAATTAAGCCAAGATGAAAGCTGGGTATTAGAAGACAGCATTATTAAAGAAGGTGGCTTTCATATTGATCGCGGTGTTGGTGTGCGCGCCGTTTCGGGTGAAAAAACAGGCTTTGCGTATTCTGATCAAATCAATTTAGCCTCATTACAACAATGTGCTGAAGCTGTAAAAGGCATTGCACAAATTAAAGAAGGCAATTTAATTTCGCCTCAGGCATTTAATGCGGTGAATGCGGTTCAGCGTTATGCGGCGATTAACCCGTTAGAAAGTTTAAGTAAAGAGAAAAAGATCGAGTTATTACACTTAGTGGATCGTACAGCGCGATCTGAAGATCCTCGTGTTACACATGTTTCTGCAGCATTAAGTTCGATTTATGAAGAAGTGTTAGTGGTCGCAACAGATGGCACACTTGCCGCAGATATTCGTCCGCTTGTGCGTTTATCCATTTCTGTTCTTGTTGAAGAAGATGGCAAACGCGAGCGCGGTAGTTGCGGTTCAGGTGGACGCTTTGGCTTAGATTGGTTCTTTGAAGTGGTAAATGGAGACATTCGTGCCGTTAATTTTGCCAAAGAAGCGGTTCGTCAAGCCCTTGTGAATTTAAGTGCGGTCGCGGCACCAGCAGGATTAATGCCTGTAGTATTAGGGGCTGGCTGGCCTGGCGTATTGCTTCATGAAGCAGTAGGACACGGTTTAGAAGGGGATTTCAACCGCAAAGAAAGCTCTTTATTTACAGGAAAAATTGGTGAGTTAGTGACGTCACCATTATGTACAATTGTGGATGATGGTACATTGCAAAACCGTCGTGGATCTTTAACCATTGATGATGAAGGCGTGCCAAGTCAGTGTAATGTTTTAATCAAAGACGGGATTTTGCAAGGTTACATGCAAGATAAACTCAATGCACGATTAATGGGTGTGAAACCAACAGGGAATGGTCGCCGTGAATCTTATGCTCATTTGCCAATGCCACGCATGACCAATACTTATATGTTGGCGGGCCAAAGCAAATTTGAAGATTTAGTGGCTTCTGTAGATCGAGGTATTTATGCCCCGCACTTTGGTGGTGGTCAAGTGGATATTACTTCGGGTAAATTTGTATTCTCGACGTCTGAAGCTTATCTCATCGAAAAAGGCAAAATCACCAAACCGGTTAAAGGAGCAACGTTAATCGGTAGTGGTATCGATGTGATGCAAAAAGTCTCTATGGTCGCAGATAAAACAGACTTAGATCTTGGTATTGGTGTATGCGGCAAAGATGGTCAAAGCGTACCAGTCGGCGTTGGTCAGCCTGCCTTGAAAATAGATGAAATCACCGTTGGTGGAACCAATTAAACATACAGCCCGATAAACCATGTCGGGCTTTTTGTTCCTCCATTTAAGTGCGGTCAATTTTTTAGATGTTTTTATTAATCGATTTTTGATGAATAATCATTGAGTTATGTGAAAAACTAAGCGCACTATATTTCTATTTCAATCCTTTTGTGATCCCTATCACAATATCTTGTAAAACCAGTTAAAAATTTCCCCAAACAATCCCAATAAGTGGTACATTTACCGTGCATGACTTTTTGTCATTTAAGAGGTAGAGACAGGCGTGAGTTTGTCTGAAATTTTATCAACTAGAGGGAAACATTTATGTTAATTGGTGTACCTAGAGAACTGCTTGATAGCGAAAATCGTGTGGCGGCGACGCCAAAAACGGTTCAGCAGATCTTAAAGCTGGGCTTTGATGTCATCGTAGAACACGATGCGGGATTCAAAGCGAGTTTTGAAGACCAAGCATTTATCGACGCCGGCGCAAAAATTGGCTCAAGTTCAGAAGTGTGGCAT
>JAGZRY010000377.1 GCA_018381425.1 Haemophilus parainfluenzae | reverse complement strand
TCGTATAGAACAACAAGGACTCGATTTCTTCCATCGTACCCGCCAACGTTATTTGGAATTGGTACAGAACAATCCGAAAGCCGCCATTATTAATGCGGGTCAGCCTTTGGAACAAGTACAAGCGGACATTCAAAGTGCGGTCAAAAATTGGTGGGTTTCACAAGCAAAATGAGCGAACTTTATCCTTGGTTAGTGCCCACTTATAACAAGATTAGCCAAACTTTTAGCGAAGGTTTGGGGCATCATGCTTTGTTAATTAAAACCGATCAAGGGCTAGGGGCAGAACGTTTATTTGATGCTTTGACAAAACGCATTATGTGTCAAACTCCAGATAATGCACCTTGTGGGCATTGTCATGCTTGCCACTTAATGGCAGCGCACAGCCACCCTGATTTTCATGTTTTAGCTTCTCAAGAAGGCAAAGACATTGGTGTTGATCAGGTGCGGGCAATTAATGAAGTTGTTAGCCAACACGCACAACAAAACGGCAATAAATTAGTGTATATCCAAGATGCGGAGCGTCTTACAGAAGCGGCAGCGAATGCGTTGCTCAAAACCTTAGAAGAGCCGCGTCCGAACACGTATTTCTTATTGCGAACAGAGTCATCCTCTTCGTTGTTAGCGACTATTTACAGCCGTTGCCAAGTGTGGAATGTTCCTTTGCCAACGGAAGCGGAAGCCTTAACTTGGCTTTCTTCTCAATTTCAGGCAGAAACATCTGAATTATTGACCGCACTTGCGATGAATTTGGGGCGTCCGCTGTTAGCATTAGAGACACTCCAGCAAGGATTAATTGAACAACGAAAGAATTTTCTACGCCAATTTTGGCTGTTTTATCGTCGTCGTTCTCCTTTGGAAATTTTGCCTTTCTTTGAAAAAGAACGCACCATACAGCAAGTGGATTGGATTTTAGCGTTTTTAAGCGATGCCATTAAATACAAACTCGAAATCCAAAGTGGCTGGCAAACACTTGATCTTAAAACAGGTGTAACTCAATTTGCAGACGAGCAAACAGCGCTTGGGTTATTAACCGCAAATAAAATTATGCAAAAAGTGCGCTCGGATTTACTCACTATCAACGGCGTTAATACAGAATTAATGTTATTAGATGGTTTGACTAAGTTAATTACCGACGTATTTAAGGACTAAATAAATTATGTTTATCGTAGATTCCCATTGCCATTTAGATGCATTGGATTATGAAAATTTACACAAAGATATTGCTGATGTAGTAGCCAAAGCCCAAGCACGAGATGTGAAACATTTACTCGCCATTGGCGTGACATTAAGCCGTTTTGAAAAAGCTTATCCTGAGTTAGCGAAATTTCCTAATGTGTCTTTGGCTTGCGGTGTGCATCCCTTAGATCTTGAAGAAGAACCTTACGATGCAGCGCGTTTACTGCGTTTAGCGCAAGATAAAAAAGTGATTGCGATTGGCGAAATCGGTTTGGATTATTATTACAGTGCGGATAATAAAGCGTTGCAGCAAATGGTTTTTGCTGACCAAATCAGAATTGCTAATGAAGTGGATAAACCCGTGATTATTCATACGCGTTCAGCACCGGAAGATACCATTGCTATGTTGCGTGAGCACCAGGCAGAAAAGTGTGGTGGATTAATTCATTGTTTTACGGAAACCTTAGACTTTGCGAAAAAGGCACTTGATTTAGGTTTTTACATCTCTTGTTCGGGCATTATTACCTTTAAAAATGCGGAAAGTATTCGTGAAGCCATTCGTTATGTACCAGCTGATCGCCTGTTGGTTGAAACGGATTCGCCTTATTTAGCGCCAGTGCCTTATCGTGGTAAAGAGAATCAGCCTGCCTATACACGTGAAGTGTGCGAGTATGTGGCGGCGTTAAAAGGGCTATCAGTAGAAGAATTTGCGCAAATTAGTACACAAAACTTCGAGCGTTTATTTAAAATTAATGTACAATAAATC
>JAGZRY010000012.1 GCA_018381425.1 Haemophilus parainfluenzae | reverse complement strand
GCATCGCGGCATGGCTCGGGCTGGCAGCTGGATTGGCGGCCGGGTTGATTGCCGGATTGGTTGCCGGGTTCACTGCGTTTGCGTGTGTCATCGTCTTGAAAACTTCTGCAGCAGAAGGTCAGAAAGTGAAAGGCACGAAAGATGAAGGAGAGTTAATCAATCCAGGTGCAACCGTTGAAATGGTAGCTGGCAAAAATATGTCAGTGAAACAAGATGAAAACGGTAAAGTAACTTATGCAACGAAAGATGATGTGTCGTTCAATACTGTAAACGTTGGCGAGCCTGAAACATACAAAAATGCAGCAGGCGAAACTGTTGTGAAAGGTAACGATGGTAAATTCTATAAACCAAACGAACTTAACGCTGACGGTAAACCAAATGAAGGAGCAACAGGTTTAGAACGAGACAAAGTGACGGTGGAAAATCCGCAAGTTACCTTGAAACGTGAAGCTGCGAAAGAGGCAACAAATAATGATAATGCCAATAAACCATCAAGTGCGTTGAATGTATCTTCTTCAGACGGCAAACCGACACAATTAAAAGGTGTGGGTTCTGTGTTGGATGCAACCGCAGTGCCAACAGCCCCTGAAGGTACTAAAGATGGTAAGACTGCAACTCCTGAAGCTGAACAACCTAAGTTAGTAAATTTAGAAGGTAAGAAGGATCCTAAAACGGGTAAAGTTGAGCCATTAAGTGATGAGACTTTAAATTCAGCTGCAACAGTTCGTGATATAGCGAATATGGGTTGGGTGGTATCGACCAAAGACGGCAACGGCTATAAAGATGTTGTGAAGAACGCCAACCAAGTGGATTTCAAAGGCGGTGCCGGCATTTCCGTCAAAGGTGAGACGACAAAAGACGGCGTTCGTGAAATCACGATTAGCGTTAAAGATGGCGAGGTAATCAAACCGAATCAATTTACTGCTAAAGTCAATGGAACGGATACCCCGGTAACCAAAGTAGGAGACCAATATTACAATACCGCAGATATTGATCCGAAAACTGGTAAGCCAAACGCCAAGGCAAATCCAGTAACTCCTGACGCGGGTACAACCCCGACCAATGCAGGTGATGGCTATGTAACAGGTAATAAAGTAGCAACAGCGATTCAAAAATCTGGTTTTGTTGTAGGTAAGCAAACAGAAACATTATCTGCTGCAGATTTCAACGATAAAGATGAAAAAGTCAACCCTGACGACGAACTTCGTTTTGCAGACGGAAACAACACGAAAGTTAAGTTGGCGACGAAAGAGTCTGTTGATAAAGACGGCAATAAAGTAACCACAACGACAGTAAAAGTCGATGTGACTGGTTTGCCTGTCCAATATACCGCCAAAGTCAATGGAAAGGATACGCCGGTAACTAAAGTGGGCGACAAATACTTTACCGTTGACGACAAAGGTAATCCAACTGCAACAGAAGTGAATCCTACAGATTTAACAACTAACATGGTTAATCCTGCGGCCGCACCGAATGTAATTGGTGCACCAACAGCATTGGGTAATGTGAAATCTAATCTTCCGTCTGTAAATGATGCAGATAAGAATGCCAAAGATGTTGCGGGCAATCCGATTGCAGGTAAAGACAACAAGTCTGCGCCGATTACGGCAACTGAAGCAGCTGACTTGTTGAATCCTAAAACGGCAGATGGAAAAGCTAATCCTAAATTTGCGGGTAACAATGCGGCAACAGTATCAGATGTGTTGAATACGGGTTGGAATTTACAAAATAATGGTGAAGCGAAAGATTTCGTAAAACCTTATGACACTGTTAACTTTGTAGATGGCAAAGGTACCAAAGCGGTGGTAGAAACCACACCAAACGGTACAACAAGTAACGTGAAGTTTGACATTGATACAGGCAGCATCACTAATAATGCTAATGGTAGCGTTCAAGGCCCAGTTACGCCTGAAATGCAGAAAGCGTTAGAAGACGCGACAAATGCATTAAATAGCTTGCCACCGACGGCACCTGCTGCAGTTATTGATGCTGCTAAAAAAGCAGTTGCAGATGCGGCAAATAATATTGCAAATGTTGCAAATAAAGTGGCGACTGCACAAGATGTAGCAAATGCAATTAACAAGTCTGGCTTTGCATTAACGACTTCGGCAAATGGTGGAGAGAAAATTTCAGGTACGCCAGAAATGATCAATCCAGGTAAAAAAGTTGAAATGGTTGCAGGCAAAAATATGACCGTGAAACAAGAGTCTAACGGTAAAGTGACTTACGCAACTGCTTCTAATGTAACCTTTGACAGTGTTCAGTTTGGTGATAAAGGGCCTAAGATCACTAATAAGGCTGGAAATATCAACGTAAGTGGTCCAGATGGTAAAACACCTACTAAAATTACAGGTGTGGCTCCAGGTGAAATTTCAGCAACTTCTAAAGATGCTATAAATGGTAGCCAGTTACATGCAGTTGCTTCAAACTTGAACAACAAGATCAATAAAGTTGGTAAACATGCAGATGCAGGTACTGCAAGTGCATTGGCAGCTGCGAATATTCCGCAAGCTTATACACCAGGTAAGAGCTTGGTCGGTATTGCAGCTGGTAACTATCAAGGTCAAAATGGTCTTGCAGTAGGTATGTCTCGTATCTCTGATAACGGTAAGATTATTATCCGTTTATCTGGTACGGCAAATAGCCAAGGTAAAACTGGCGTTGCAGCTGGTGTGGGTTACCAATGGTAATCACCTGATAGCGAAAACATAATGAAAAAACACCGCAAAGTGCGGTGTTTTTTTATGTCTTTTTTATTTATTCTCATTTAGAAAAGAGGATTTTTATGATGAAAATCCACTTCAAATCAATCTACGAAACTTGTGGGAAATCTACCGCACTTTTGTGCTAAATGAGAAAATGCCAACAGGATTTTAACATTGCATTAGCAATTGTTTTTCAATAATTAGTTTAATAGTTTCAATTACTTACAATCTTAACAAATTGAATTGAGAGTCAATCTCAATACGAAATTTTCCCTTCAATAAAAACAAAAAAATTTATGATCTCAGTCAATAAAACAATCGTTTTACTCTAGTCTGGGTAACTCCGAAGGAGTATCCTTATTTCCAGAGTGGTTATTGTGATGTATTGGCGTAATGCCTTCCACCTACTTTCTGTTTCTATCTATACATACTTTGGGGGAAAATATGAACCGTTTTGTTATAGGTGATCCGAAAGATTGCATTGGATGCAATACCTGTATGGCTGCTTGCAGCGAAGTACACAAAGCTTTTGGATTACAATCCTTTCCGCGGTTACAAGTAATGCGTAACGACGATATTACTGTGCCGATCTTATGTCGTCATTGTGATGATTCACCTTGTGCTACGGTATGCCCTGTTCATGCAATTAAGCACGAAAATGACACTATTCAATTAAACGAAGGTTTGTGTATTGGCTGTAAACTTTGTGGTATTGCTTGCCCATTTGGTGCCATTACTCAACATGGTTCTGCACCGATTGACGCACCAACCTATTATGAAGGATTCTCCTTCACTGATGCGGTAAAACGAGATATTCGTACTGCACCAGACAATACAGATTTACACAATATGCTGGCATGGCAACCTGGTGTGAAAGCTATTGCTGTGAAATGCGACCTTTGCTATTTCCGCGAAGATGGTCCGGCTTGTGTACAAACCTGTCCAACTAAAACGTTATTTATTATCAGTGATGAGAGTATCAAACAGGCTAACGAAAGAAAACGTGAAATGGCAATGATTTCTTCGCCAGCTATCCCAAGATAATTAGTGTGTTTAACTTGTAATCAATGGAGTGATATTATGAGTTTACCAATCAACTTACTCATCACGACCCTGTTGATTTATGTCGTAGGTGCGTTTATTTCGCTCGCAGTGAGACGAAATGAACAACTTTCAATCAATATATCCGGCGTGACCGGTGTACTTGGTGGCTTGTTAGGCATTGTTGCCTGCATTCCCGTGCTTATCAGCAACGATACGGTCGTTGATGTGTTTTCAACCCCTTTCGACTTCGCCCAATTTTCAATCCGCATTGACGGATTAGCTGCGTTTATGGTGTGTGTCATTTCTTTAATGGTTATTATCACCGCTCTTTATTCCTTTTCCTATGTGAAAGAATACATTGGTAAAGGCGCAGGTTCTATGGGCTTCTTTATGAATTTATTTATCGCTTCCATGGTTGCGTTAGTCACCAGCGATAATGCGTTCTACTTCCTTGTATTCTTTGAAATGATGTCTTTGGCATCTTATTTCTTAGTCCTTACCGAACAAGATGACAACGCAACCAATGCGGGCTTGTTGTATTTCTTCATTGCTCATGCTGGTTCAGTGTTGATTATGATCGCTTTCTTTATTTTCTACTGCTACGCAGGTAGCTTTGAATTTGAAGCCTTCCGCCACACCGAGCTTTCAATGCCTTTAGCCTTTACGGTATTTATTTTGGCATTTCTTGGTTTTGGCGCAAAAGCAGGGATGATTCCATTACATAGCTGGTTACCGAAAGCTCACCCGGCTGCACCTTCTCATGCATCAGCGATGATGTCTGGTGTGATGGTTAAAATCGGTATCTTCGGGATCATCAAAGTTGGTATTGATCTACTTGGCGCACACAATATGTGGTTTGGTGTGATTGTGCTTGCTTTTGGCGCAGTTTCTTCTGTGCTTGGCGTACTTTATGCCTTAGCTGAACATGACATCAAAAAACTTTTGGCGTATCACACCGTAGAAAACATCGGTATTATTATGATGGGTGTGGGTGTCGGTATGATTGGTATGGCAATCCATAATCCTGTACTTGCTATTGTCGGTTTACTTGGTGGTTTATATCACTTACTTAACCATGCAGTATTCAAAGGCTTATTGTTCTTGGGTGCGGGTTCTGTAATGTACCGTTTACATTCAAAAGATATGGATTTGATGGGCGGACTTGGCAAGTTAATGCCATTTACTGCGTTCTGTTTCTTAATTGGTACCATGGCAATTTCTGCATTACCTCCGTTTAACGGTTTTGTGAGTGAATGGTTTACTTATCAATCTTTATTCAGCCTAAGCCAACACAATAATGTGGTATTACGCATTTCAGGCCCTGTTGCAATCATTATGCTTGCCTTAACTGGTGCGCTTGCCGCACTTTGTTTCGTGAAAGTGTATGGTATTAGCTTTGGCGGTGCACCACGCAGCGAAAAAGCAGCACATGCACGCGAAGTGCCAAAACCAATGGTGATTGCAATGGCAATCTTGGCATTATTCTGCGTACTTTTAGGCGTGGGCGCTTCTGTCGTGACACCAATTATTGCCAATATTGCAACCGCACTTTCTCATAATGAAGTGCTTAATTTAGCGGAAAATGGCGTAGTGGTAGCAAGCAATACACCGAATACGGTGCTTTCTACACCAATGGTGAGCATTATGTTGATTGCATTCTTTGTGTTGCCGTTTATGTATTACGCTTATACCAAAGGCAATCGTATGGCAGATCGTGCAAAAGGCAATCCTTGGGCTTGTGGTTATGCTTACGAAATGGATATGGCAGCATCTGCGGGTAGTTTTACTCGTCCGCTTCGAATTATCTTCAAGCCACTTTATACCTTGCGTCAAGTGCTTGATCCTGCGCCTGCTGGTGCAAAAGGTATCAATGCATTAATTTCAGGTGCGACCAAAACAGAACCATTCTGGGAAGAAAAAGTAACAATGCCGATTGCGCATTTTATCCCGTGGCTAGGTCGTAAAATTCAATGGCTACAACAAGGCGACTTCCGCGTTTATTGCGTGTACTTCGTGATTGCCTTGGTTGTGTTATTACTTTCCATTGCGTTGATGTAGGAGGAAATTATGATTTCATTACCTTCAGAAATTTCCACTTCCGCTGGAATGTTCCTTTTAGCCATTGTGCAAGCGTTAATTCTTCTCGCTTTAGCACCGCTCTTTTCAGGCATTTCACGGATGATTCGGGCTCGTATTCAATCTCGTCGTGGCCCGGGCTTGTTACAAGATTATCGCGACATTGCTAAATTAATGACGCGCCAAAATATTTGGCCAGATAATGCGGGCTGGGTATCTCGTGTTATGCCTTATGTGTTAATTAGCACAGTTATGGTGGTTGCGATGAGTTTACCCATGTTTACTCATCATTCACCGTTTGGAGCAGGCAGTGATTTAATCACCGTTATTTATTTGTTCGCATTGTTCCGCTTTTTTTTCTCAATTGCGGGTTTGGATTCTAACAGTACGTTCTCAAGTTTAGGTGCAAGCCGTGAAGTGACATTAGGCGTACTTGTTGAACCAATCTTAATGTTGGCATTCATTGTGATTGCTTTAATTGCAGGTTCTACGAATTTTGCAGTTATTAGCACCGCACTTTCTAGCCAACCTTGGCAATATCCTGTAGCAACGGTGATTGCCTTAGTTGCCGCCGCTTTTGCGATCTTTATTGAAATGGGCAAAATTCCATTTGACTTGGCTGAAGCAGAACAAGAACTTCAAGAAGGCCCACTTACTGAATATTCAGGCCCGTCTTTCGCCTTATTGAAAGTTGGTTTGAGTTTAAAATCAATGGTGGTTGCCTCTATCTTTGTGAGCACGCTTTTCCCATTTGGTGCAGCACAAGAGTTCACGGTAAGTGCGGTCATTTTAGGCATCATTTCTTTCTTTGTGAAATTGCTCGTGGTATTTATTGCCGCATGTGTGTTTGAAAACACATTGGCGCGTACCCGCTTTATGCTAACAGGACGTTTAACTGTGGTCGGTTTCGGCATTTCAGTGTTGGCGTTTGTGTTTTACTTCACAGGATTGTAAGGAGGAAATATGGAACGTTTAGCACTAATTACAATCATTTTGCCGTTTGTCGGTGCGTTTATTGTGGGGTTGAACAAACAATCTTTCCCAAAAATCGCCACAATTTTTGCCGCACTTGCTACCCTTGGCACACTTGCTGTGGCAGCACAGTGGTATGCAAATGGCGCACAATCTGTCACCTATGATTTAGTTAAATTTGGTGATACAGCAATCTTCGGCGTGACCTTAGATGCAGTGAGTACATTAATTGCCTTTGCCGTTGTGGGTTTAGGTTTCTTAATTTGCTTATATTCTTGTGGTTATTTAACCGATAAAAACCGTGAACATCCGCATAATGGATTACCTCGTTTTTATGCTTTCTTATTGATTTTCATCGGTGCAATGGCAGGCTTGGTGTATTCATCAACTTTAGCGGGTCAGTTGCTTTTCTTTGAAATCACTGGGGGATGTTCTTGGGCATTAATCAGCTATTATCAAAGCCAAAAAGCAATGGCGGCTGCGATGAAAGCGTTGATTATTACTCATGTCGGTTCATTAGGTTTATATCTTGCCGCGGCTTATTTATTTAGCCAATCCGGCACATTCTCTATCACAGCGTTAGAACATCTTGCGCCAGAAGCGAAAACTATCGTGTTGTTTGGTGTGATGTTTGCTGCATGGGGTAAATCAGCACAACTTCCAATGCAAATTTGGTTACCAAATGCGATGGAAGCACCAACACCAGTCAGTGCGTATTTGCACGCGGCATCAATGGTAAAAGTAGGTGTCTATATTTTCGCTCGTTCCGTGATGTCTGCTGGTGAAATTCCTCACATTGTGGGTGAAGTAGGGATTGTGATGGCAATGATTACATTGATTTATGGTTTCTTAATGTACTTGCCACAAGCAGATTTAAAACGCTTACTTGCGTATTCAACTATCACTCAACTTTCTTACATTTTCATCGGGCTTTCTCTTGCAGCATTAGGTTCTAAATTAGCTTTTGTTGCAGCGATTGCTTATATCTTTAACCACGCCTTTGCGAAAAGCTTATTCTTCTTGGTTGCAGGTTCATTGAGCTATGCCACAGGTACACGTTCAATGCCTCGTTTACAAGGGATTATGCGCACCATGCCTGTTGTTGGTACAGGATTTGGTATTGCCGCATTGGCTATTGCTGGTGTGCCACCGTTTAACGGTTTCTTCAGCAAATTCCCATTATTTGCCGCTGGTTTCGACCTTGGACAAGAATATTCATGGGTAACTTGGTTAATGGTGATTGCGTTGATTGAATCTACGGCAACATTTGTTTGGTTGCTTTATAAATTTGGTCAATGCGTTATCGGTAAACCATCTGAAGACGTGCAAAATGCGCAACCATTGCCATTCTCTATGACATTTGTTTTAGTGATTTTAATGGTGATGTCTGTGTGTTCTAGCTTTATCGCTGCCTATTGGTTAGGCCTTGCGGGTTAAGGAGAGAATTATGTTAATGATCAATGTATTAGCGAGTTTACTCATCATTACATCGCTTTGTGTCATTATGGCAAAAACCGCAAAAAAATCCGCGTTGTGCTATGGCTTACAGTCTCTTGTATTGGTGGTGTTATTCGTTTATTTGGCATTTGAAATGCAAGCTCACGAACTTTATATGTGGTCCATTAGTGCATTCATCACGAAAGTATTATTAGTGCCAGGAATTTTAATCTTTTCTTTACGAAAAATTGACGAAAGTCAAACTCCTGCAGGAATGAATGTCGCTTGGTTGATCCCGATCACATCTATCATCGTTTGCTTATGTTACTTTGTTGTCATTCCAGTGAACTTACCGTTAGTTGAACATTTAAAACCAGCGTTGTCAGTATCACTTAGCCACTTCCTTTTAGGTTTAGTGTGTATTGTGAGCCAACGCAATATTGTGAAACAAGTTTTCGGTTATTGTTTAATGGAAAACGGTGCGCATTTAACGTTGGCTTTACTTGCCAACAATGCGCCAGAATTAGTTGAAATCGGCATTGCCACCGATGCGATTTTTGCGGTCATCATTATGGTTGTGTTGGTGAATAAAATTTACCGCACTTTCAACACTGTTGATGCTAAACAACTTATGAGTTTGAAGGGGTAACGCTATGTATGAACAATGGATAATTGCGTTATTAGTCGCACCTTTAGTCATCGCTTTTGAAAGCTTTGCACTACGCGGAACAAAAAATCGGACAGTTTGTACCGCATTCCATATTACTGGGTTAATTTTGATGTTGTTCTTTTCCGTACAGGTCATTTCTGGCGTGTTGGAAAAAGGCAGTATCAGTGCATTTAACAACTGGGTGTATGTTGATAGTCTTTCTGCTATTTTCTTAGGCTTAATTGCTGTCGTGGGTTCACTTGCTGGTGTGTATTCCATCGGTTATATGAATACAGAATTGGAAGAAGGGCATATTGATTTTAAAACCTATGCTCATTACCACGGTTTCTTACACTTATTCTTCTTTACGATGATTGTGTCAGTTATCACCAATAACTTAATTTTAATGTGGGTTGCAATTGAAGCGACAACATTAAGCTCTGCGTTTTTGGTCGGTACTTACAAACAAAAAACATCCCTTGAAGCTGCGTGGAAATACATCATCATCTGTTCTGTGGGCGTCGCTTTCGGTTTATACGGCACACTTTTAACCTTTGCGAATGCAAATGGCGTGCTTGCCGAACCAAGCCAAGCGATTTTCTGGTCAGTCGTAAATCAACAAGCTACTGGTTTAAACCCAATGTTGATGTATATCGCATTCGCTTTCGTATTGATTGGTTTCGGCACGAAGTGCGGTCTGTTTCCAATGCATACTTGGTTATCAGACGCACACAGTGAAGCACCAAGCCCAGTGAGTGCAATTTTATCAGCGGTGTTATTAAACTGTGCAATGCTTGTGGTGTTGCGTTACTACACATTGGTTTCAAAAGCGGTTGGCGCAGAATTTCCACAAACTTTAATGTTGATCTTTGGTTTACTTTCAGTGCTTGTGGCGGCGTTATTTATCATCGTGCAATTTGATATTAAACGTATGCTTGCTTACTCAAGTATCGAAAATATGGGCTTAATCAGCTTTGCTTTCGGTCTTGGTGGCCCAATTGGGGTATTTGCAGGTTTACTTCACACTATCAACCACAGTCTTGCGAAAACCTTATTATTCTGTGCATCGGGTAATATTCTATTGAAATATAAAACCCGTGATATGAATCAAGTGCGTGGATTATGGCGTGTTGCACCAGTGAGTGCGGTGCTTTTCGCAGGTGGTGCGTTGGCATTGGGTGGTATCCCTCCATTTAACGTATTTGTGAGTGAATTTAGTGTTGTGGTCGCAGGGATTACAGCGGGTAAAACTTGGTTAGTTATTTTATGCTTAATTTTACTTACTATCGTGCTTGCAGGACTTGCCTTGATGTTATTAAAAATAGTGCTTGGCAAACAACCTGATAACGTGGAAGCAGGCGAAGTCAGTAAAGTCTCTTTGGCGGCAATGGCCATACTATTGTTGTTAATGTTTGTAATGGGTATCCATATTGCAGAGCCAATCTTGCAGTTACTAAAAAGTGCGGTAGGAATTGTGCTTGGATCTGAACATGTGTCCTTTGGCGATATGCTAGTTTTACCTTGGCAAAGTTTAGCGAAATGATCGACAACTGGGGGAAAAAATGGAATTAACTAAAAATACATCGGTCGATCCGGTAAAAATGCTCGGCAAAAATTATATTGAAGCCGTTAATGCAAAATTTCCGAATACCATTTTAGATGAGGAGTGGTCTACACCGAATCAAGTCACTTTAACAGTGAAAACTAATATGTTACCTGATGTAGTGGAATATCTTTACTATCAACATGAAGGTTGGTTGCCATTAGTTTTTGGTAACGATGAACGCTCAATTCATGGTCATTATGCGGTTTATTACGTGCTTTCTATGGAAGGTGTCGTCAAAACTTTTGTGACGATTAAAGCACTAGTGGATCCAGTCACACTCGAATTTCCTTCCGTGACACCGAAAGTCAAAGCAGCGGTGTGGGGCGAACGTGAATTATTTGATATGTATGGTTTAAAAGCCGTCGGTCTTCCCGATCAACGCCGTTTAGTGTTACCAGATGACTGGCCAGATGATATTTACCCATTACGTAAAGATTCTATGGACTACCGTTTGCGTCCCGATCCAACTACGGCAACGGAAACCTATGAGTTTATTAATGAAAAAGGCGAAGCGCGCATCGTGCCTATCGGCCCTCTCCATATTACATCTGATGAACCGGGACACTTCCGTTTATTTGTCGATGGGGAAGATATTATTGATGCGGACTATCGTTTATTCTATGTACACCGTGGTATGGAAAAATTGGCAGAAACCCGAATGGATTACGATCAAGTCAATTTCTTGGCTGACCGTGTGTGCGGTATTTGCGGTTTTACCCATAGTGTTGCTTATGCTAACTCTGTCGAAAATGCATTAGGTATTCAAATTCCTGAACGTGCACAATGGATTCGTGCAATTTTGTTGGAAGTGGAACGCTTGCACAGTCATTTATTGAACTTAGGTTTATCTAGCCACTTTACTGGTTTTGATACGGGCTTTATGCAATTCTTCCGTGTTCGTGAAAAATCGATGACACTTGCGGAAGTACTTACTGGTGCACGTAAAACCTATGGTATCAACTTAATCGGTGGTGTACGCCGTGATATGTTGAAACACCAACGTGAACAATGCATTAAGCTTATTGCAGAAATGCGTGAAGAGCTTAAAACTTTGGTAGATATTTTACTCAATACGCCAAATATGGAACAACGTACTGTAGGCGTAGGAGTGCTTGATCGTCAAGTTGCGCGTGATTTCAGCCCAGTAGGACCGATGATTCGAGGTTCCGGCTTCGCACGTGATGTGCGTAAAATTCACCCCTTCTCTGGCTATGGCGATGTACCATTCAATATGTTCACCGAACAAGGTGGCGATGTGATTTCTCGTGTGAAAGTGCGGGTAAATGAAGTGTTTGAATCCATGAATATCATTGATTATATGGTGGATAACTTGCCTACTGGTGCGATTATCACGGAAGGTTTCAATTACACTCCAGGACGTTTTGCCTTAGGTATCACGGAAGCGCCGCGTGGTGAAGATATTCACTGGTCAATGCTTGGTGATAACCAAAAATTATATCGTTGGCGTTGTCGTGCAGCGACTTATGCAAACTGGCCAACCTTGCGCTATATGTTGCGTGGCAATACTGTGTCTGATGCGCCACTTATTATTGGTAGTCTTGACCCTTGCTATTCTTGTACCGACCGTGTCACCGTGGTGGATGTACGTAAACGCAAAGCGAAAACCGTGGATTATAAAGAGATTGAACGCTACGGTATCGAACGTAAAAATTCACCATTGAAATAGGGGAGGCGGAAAATGTTTAAATTACTAAAAACGGTATTTAAAGCTGGTGATGTTACCACCAAATATCCGTTCAAGCCTTATGAAGTTGATGATGATTTTAGAGGAAAACCGGAACTCAATTCTGATCAATGTATAGTCTGCGCGGCTTGTACCATTGCCTGCCCAGCCAATGCGTTAACTATGCGAACTGATCCGGTTACAGGTGAACGTACATGGTCCTTATTTCTTGGTCGTTGTATTTTCTGTGGTCGTTGTGAAGAGGTTTGCCCAACTAAGGCGATTCGATTAACACAAGACTTTGAACTATCAGTGACCAATAAACAGGATCTTTTCCAAGAAACCACCTTTTCGACAGTGAGCTGTCAAGAGTGTGGTAAACCGTTTATCTCTTATAAAGAGCTGAATTACACCATTGATTTATTCAAACAAAGTTTAGGCGATCCAGAAGTCGTCAAACAAAAACTAACCGTGTTGCATACTTGTCCAGTTTGTAAACGACAACATAGCTTGGAAAAAACTGCCAACATGGAATCCAATATGCGGATGAAACTTATCGACTTTAAAGAGCCAGTTCGTTTGGATTTCAAAAAAGCGCTTGAACAACGGGAAGAAAGTGCGGTTGATTTTTCTAACGTTTTAGCAGGAGGCGAAAAACGATGAACACACAAATTCCAATGCCGGTAAACGGTATTTCAACGCCATTTAGCATTGATGAAAACATTGCCAAAATGAAACAAACCCTGTTGAAAGATATTCAACGTTCGGCTTATGTTTATCGTGTGGACTGTGGTGGTTGTAACGGTTGTGAAATCGAGATTTTTAGTACTATTACGCCAACTTTTGATGCGGAACGTTTTGGTATTAAAGTGGTCGCTTCACCTCGTCATGCAGACATTTTATTGTTTACCGGTGCGGTTACTCGTGCGATGCGTACGCCTGCTATGCGTGCTTACCAAGCCGCGCCCGATCCTAAAATCTGTATTTCTTATGGTGCTTGCGGTTGCGGCGGCGGTATTTTCCACGATCTTTATTGCGTTTGGGGCGGTAGTGATCAAATTGTACCAATTGATGTGTACATCCCTGGCTGTCCTCCAACTCCAGCAGCGACCATTTATGGATTCGCAGTAGCACTTGGTTTGCTTGATCAAAAGCTCAAAGGTAAACAAGAAATTGCCGATCCTAATGCTGAGGCTAAATTACGTTTCCCAAATATTCCATTAGATTTACGTGTGGAATTAGAACGTGAAGCACGTCGTTTAGCGGGTTATCGACAAGGTGGAGACATTGCTAATCAATTTATGAGTATGATGTCTGAAAAAGATCAGGTTCCATTTGGTGTTCGTCTTGGCGAATTTTTGGAACGTGAAGCGGATCCTCGTTTGAGTGAAATCGTAAACCGATTACATGCAATTAGTATGCCGTTTTCGGGATAGTCTAACGATTGCTAAATAAACTAATAGCTCCGTTTTGGTTTCTGCCAAATCTCCCCTTACCCCTCTTTGCTAAAGAGGGGAATAAGAGCGGTCAATTTCAATCTAGTTTTCTGCATCAACAACAGAAAATTAAAATGAGAGAGAAGATGCTTTATTGCTAAAGAAGAATCCTCTCTTTGGAAAAGAGAGGAATAAGATCGGTCAAGTTCAATCTAGTTTTCTGTATTAACAACAGAAAATTAAAATGAGAGAGATACTTTCTTGCTAAAGAAGAATCTTCTCTTTAGCAAAGAGAGGAATAAGAGCGGTCAATTTCAATCTAGTTTTCTGCATTAACAACAGAAAATTAAAATGAGAGAGAAGATGCTTTATTGCTAAAGAATAATCCCCCTCTTTAGCAAAGAGGGGTAAGGGGAGATTTGGCAGTATTGATTAGCGAAGAAATTACTTTACAAGTTTTATAGGACGTACCATGACAACCCAAGTCTTTTTCTATTTATTAAACGAGCGTTTCGTCGAAAACGATGAACAAGTGCCAGAGCAAGCAAAACAGGTGATGTATTACTCTTTGGCGATTGGTCACCATGTTGGCGTAATTGATTGTTTTAAAAAATTACTGGTTTGTGACTACGATGCTTATCAACGTTTTGTAGATAGCTTTCCGGAAGGAGATGCGAAACGTAAATTTGCAGGTTTAATGCGATTCGGTGAAATAGTGATTGATTCTAGCCATGTCAATTTATTGGCGAAAGCGATGGATGAAAACAAAGCCAATTTCACCCCAGAACATCAAGAGTGGGTCGAAATCCTCATGGATACGTTAGCATCAATTCAGCGTGAACCTGTGATGTATATTATGGTGAAACGTCGTGACGAATAATGTGATCTTAACCGTTGGCAACAGCATGATGGGTGATGATGGCGCAGGGCCTTATCTCTATCAATTATTGAGTGAAAATCCATTGCCAAATTGGACCGCACTTGACGGTGGCTCAGCACCAGAAAATGTTGCACATATTGTGCGAGACATGAAACCTGATTTGCTTTTAATTTTCGATGCGGCTGATATGGAATTAGCACCAGGCAAAATTCGAATCATTGAAAAAGAGAGCATTGCGGAAATGTTTTTCATGAGTACGCATAATATGCCGCTCAATTACCTTATCGAGCAACTGGAACAAGATATTAAACAAATTGTTTTTGTGGGGCTTCAACCTGATCTGGTTTCTTTTGGTTTTCCAATGACAGAAAGCGTAAAAGAGTCTGTGCAATTTATGTATGATTTTTTAAAAGAGGGAAGATCGCTTGAAGAGATTCCTGTTTTGTAGAAAAAGTGAGGGTGATTTTCTAAACATATTTAAAAATATTACGAAAACCTGTTTTATATCAAAAAATCCATGTTTTTTGTAAGACTATAAGCTGATTTTGGGTGTAATATATACCCAGAATTAATTATTCTAATTCTATCTCTAACCTCGTGTTGTATCTAAAATAAGGACGTTACTATGGCTATTAAAAAAGTAATTACCGTATGTCCGTATTGTGCCTCAGGTTGTAAAATCCATCTTTTGGTGGAAAACAATAAAATTGTGGGAGCTGAAGGTGCAAACGGCAAAACAAACGAAGGGGAGCTATGCCTAAAAGGATATTATGGCTGGGACTTTGTGCATGACACAAAAATCCTGACTCCTCGCCTAACTCAACCGATGATCCGCTACAAACGTGGCGAACCATTCACACCAGTGAGCTGGGAAGAAGCGATTTCTTACACAGCAAAACGTCTTAGTGAAATCAAAGAAAAGTACGGTAACGAATCGATTATGGTAACGGGCTCTTCCCGTGGACCAGGTAACGAAGTGAACTTCGTGATGCAAAAATTCGCCCGTGCGGTATTAGGAAATAACAACATTGACTGTTGTGCGCGCGTGTGACACGGCCCTTCTGTAACAGGTCTGCTCAAATCGGTCGGTAACGGCGCAATGTCCAACTCAATTGTTGAGATTGAAGATACCAAATGCGTATTTATTTTTGGCTATAATGCCTCCACTTCACACCCTATTGTGGCGCGTCGGATTAACCACGCCAAAGCAAAAGGGGCGAAAGTCATTGTTTGTGACCCTCGTAAAATCGAAACAGCCCGTATTGCGGATATTTATGCACCGCTTGCTAACGGGTCTAACGTAGCATTCTTGAATGCGATGATGAATGTGATTTTGGAAGAAGGGTTACAAGATCAAAAATTTATTGATGAACACACCGAAAACTTCGATACGTTCTATGAAACCGTGAAAGCTTATACACCGGAATCCACTCAACATATCACTGGTATTGAACCTGAAATGTTGCGTGAAATTGCCCGCACTTATGCAAAAGCGGAAACCGCTACTATCTTATGGGGTATGGGCGTTTGCCAATTCCGTCAAGGTGTAGAAACCGTGCGTGCATTAGCAAGCTTGGCAATGCTTACCGGTAACTTAGGTAAACCAAATGTTGGGGTAAACCCAGTGCGTGGACAAAACAACGTACAGGGTGCGTGCGATATGGGCGCGTTATTCAACACATTGCCAGGCTATCAAAGTTTTGCTGATCCAGAAATTAATGCAAAATTTGCGAAAGCTTGGGGCGTGCCATCTATTCCAACCAAACCAGGTGTGCCGTTGAGTGAAGTCCCTGAAGCGATCATGGAAGATAAAATTAAAGCATTCTATATTATGGGTGAAGATACATTGCAAACTGAGCCTGATATTAATGCTGTTAAAAAAGCCTTCGAGAAAGTTGAACTTCTTATCGTTCAAGATATCTTCATGACTCAAACAGCCGCAGAAGCAGATATTTTATTACCTGCGACTTCTTGTGCTGAACATGAAGGTGT
>JAGZRY010000376.1 GCA_018381425.1 Haemophilus parainfluenzae | reverse complement strand
TTTTTTACAAAATTCTACGCCCATTTTTTCTTCAAGCATTAGCAGATTATTGGTAATGGCATTGAGTCGATCTGTTGCAGAAAAACGTTTGTCACAATAGGTCGCGAGCAATGCATTAAAACGATATGGATTTTGTTGAAAAAGTGGAATCCAGGTTTGGTTAGTATTCAAGAAATCAACCAGTGCATCACATTGTTTTTTAAATAAAAATTTTCGTCCGTAATAACGGGCTTTATCCCTTAATTGTTTTTTTAATGGATGATTACAAGAATCTGGCAGTAATTCTTGAAAGGTCGCGAAAGTAATAGTTTGTTTTGCTGTCATAATGGATAAAGTACGGTTATTTTTTCAAACGTTTTTATTAGGTAAAATCATGCTGATTTTTGACCGCACTTATTGTACCTGTATTCCATGGTTTTTCCAATTAACCATCAATAAAGGTGGTTCTTTACTTGCCTATTTTTCGATTTCTCCTTAATATGCCAAATCCTACCTTGAATTTATGCAACTCATCCCCATATTCAATGAAATTATAGAATTGATGTAAGAGAGATAACTATGAACGCCAAAAGAACTCAACAACGTACACTTCCTGTATTGCCATTACGGGATGTTGTCGTTTTCCCTTATATGGTGATGCCACTTTTTGTTGGGCGCGCAAAATCCATTAGTGCCCTTGATGAGGCCATGAATGAGGGCAAACAATTATTATTGGTGTCACAAAAGCAAGCTGATTTAGAAGAACCTACCGTTGATGATGTATTCGATGTCGGGACGATTGCCAATATTATTCAATTATTAAAATTGCCAGACGGCACAGTGAAAGTGTTGGTGGAAGGGCAACAGCGCGCGAAAATCAATCAATTAAATGATGGTGAAGACCATTTTTCTGCGGAAGTCACACCGATTGAAACCACGTTTGGCGATGAAAAAGAATTAGATGTGGTGAAGGCAGCTGTTTTAAATGAATTTGAAAGTTATCTGCAACTTAATAAAAAAATCCCTGCAGATGTTTTAGGTGCGCTTCAACGCATTGATGATGCTGATCGTTTAGCAGATACCATGGCTGCGCATATTCCAGTGACCGTTCGCCATAAACAAAGCGTGTTAGAACTGGCAGATGTGCAAGAGCGTTTAGAATACTTGCTCGGCATGATGGAATCTGAAGCAGATATTCTTCAAGTTGAAAAACGCATCCGCGGCCGTGTGAAAAAACAAATGGAGAAAAGCCAGCGTAACTATTATCTTAGCGAACAAATTAAAGCGATTCGCAAAGAAATGGACGAAGGCGAAAGCGAAGATACCATTGATGAAGTTGAGCAACTTCGTCAAAAGGTTGAAGCGGCAGGTATGCCGGCAGATGTGCGTGACAAAGTGGAAAGCGAGTTACAAAAACTCAAAATGATGTCAGCGATGTCGGCTGAAGCGACAGTGGTTCGTAGCTATATTGAATGGATGCTTCAAGTACCATGGCATAAACGTACCAAAGTGAAGAAAGATATCGCAAAAGCTCAACAGGTTTTAGATGCGGATCACTACGGTTTAGAACGAGTGAAAGAACGCATTTTAGAATACCTTGCGGTGCAAGCGCGTTTAAACAAAATCAAAGGTCCAATTCTTTGTTTAGTAGGACCTCCAGGTGTGGGTAAAACCTCATTGGGTCAATCTATTGCCAATGCAACAGGTCGTAAATATGTACGCATGGCATTAGGCGGGGTACGTGATGAAGCAGAAATCCGCGGTCACCGTAAAACCTATATTGGTGCATTACCGGGTAAATTGATTCAAAAAATGGCAAAAGTTGGCGTGAAAAACCCACTCTTCTTGCTTGATGAAATTGATAAAATGTCTTCGGATATGCGTGGTGATCCAGCATCAGCCTTGTTAGAAGTGCTTGATCCGGAACAAAATACCACCTTCAACGATCACTATCTTGAAGTGGACTACGATTTGTCTGATGT
>JAGZRY010000375.1 GCA_018381425.1 Haemophilus parainfluenzae | reverse complement strand
CGTCCCATATCGTTTAATGCTTTAACGATATTACTGCCGATAAAACCGGCGCCACCTGTTACGATAATCATAATTCTGTCCTCTTTAAAATAAGTCTGTTTATTGTAATAGATTTTGTACCGCTTAGCCAAAAAACTCTGTGAAAAACAACCGCACTTTTAAGCCCCAGTAACTTGTCCAGCCCGTTGTGGCCAAATCCATTTTCCCTTTATTTAAAATAATAATAGTCGGTGTCACATTCACTTGCCATTGATCTGCAATCTTGCCTTGAGGATCATTCACCGTTGTAAACTGATAGTGATGCGTTTGTAAATAATCCTCCACTTCCTTATTCGTCCCCGAACGCAGCGCGACAGAGACTACGGGATAGCCTTCTTCTGAAAGTGAATTAATTGCAGGAGAAGTATAACGACAATAACCGCACCAACTACCCCAGAAATAAATGATCGTCGGCTTAGCTTGATCTAATTGGGGTAAAAAGAAGGCATTTCCCTGTAAATCATAAAGCGCCGTCGCATTTATTTCAGGTGGAATATTGGGTTTTCTAATAAAATCGAGAATACTGCTCACGATAATCAATGTCAGCAGGAGCGAAATCGCATTTTTTAATAAGGTTTTTAGTTTCACAATAAAATTTCATGATCTAGGATAAATGGATTGTAATCGATCAGAAAAGTGCGGTCAAAATTACAGATATTTTGCTATGATAACCACATCATTTAATAAGGAGAAAAAATATGGATAGTAAACAATTAGCACAATATATTGATCACACAGCCCTTACTGCTGAAAAAACAGAACAGGATATTCTTAAACTCTGCGATGAAGCCATTCAATACGGCTTTTATTCAGTCTGCATTAATTCAGGTTATATTCCTTTAGCCAAAGAAAAACTTGCTGGCTCAGATGTAAAAATTTGTACGGTAGTCGGTTTTCCACTCGGTGCCAACTTATCCTCAGTCAAAGCGTTTGAAACCCAAGAAGCCATTAAAGCGGGCGCGGGTGAAATTGATATGGTAATTAATGTCGGCTTGATAAAATCAAATAAATGGGATACCGTAAAAGACGACATTCAAGCTGTATTAACCGCTTGTCATGGTGTGCCTCTTAAAGTGATTTTGGAAACATGCTTACTCACCAAAGAAGAAATCGTAAAAGCCTGTGAAATCTGTAAAGCGTTGGGTGTGGCATTCGTTAAAACCTCAACGGGTTTCAATAAAGGCGGGGCAACCGTAGAAGATGTGGCATTAATGAATAAAACGGTAGGCAACATTGGCGTAAAAGCCTCTGGTGGAATTCGCGATACACAAACAGCACTAGCAATGATTGAAGCGGGAGCTACTCGAATTGGCGCAAGCGCAGGCATTGCGATTGTAACGGGTGTTTCTGGTAATGCCTCAAGCAATTACTAATCGATAATAAAAAAGGAGATTAAAGTGGGTGTCTCAATCTCCTTTTTAATCATCAAAGACTCAATTAAGCTTTAATTTGTCCTTTCAAGAAATCTAACAACTGCTCTTTTGCAATCATTTGTTTTTCACCAGTACGGCGATTTTTGTATTCGATTTCGCCATTTGCGAGATTTTTCTCACCAATCACCACCATGTGTGGCACGCCGATAAGTTCCATATCTGCAAACATCACACCTGGGCGTTCTTTACGATCATCAAAGATCACTTCTACACCTTGTGCTTGTAAAGTGCGGTACAATTCTTCGGCATATTCTTGAACGCTTTCAGATTTATGCATATTCATTGGCACGACGGCTACGGTGAATGGCGCAATTTCATCTGTTGGCCACACAATACCGCGTTCGTCAAAATGCTGTTCAATCGCTGCAGCAACCACACGTGTTACACCAATCCCGTAACATCCCATGGTTACGACCATTGGACGACCATCTTCACCTTGAACGGTTGCATTCATCGCTTCTGAGTATTTTTTACCTAATTGGAAGATATGA
>JAGZRY010000374.1 GCA_018381425.1 Haemophilus parainfluenzae | reverse complement strand
TTCATTTGCTTTCTTTGATACACAAGATAATAAAATAACTTTTTTCATATTATAAATATTTATACTTAGGTGATATAAAAACTATTTTCTTAACATTAAATTTATCTAAATAGCTCAACCAACTTATCTCCAAAGAAATAAAATACTAATCCAAAACCGACAATAATTAATCCGATGAATTTTGTGATGTTCACTTCTCGGATCGGCATACCGATAAGACCAAAATGATCGATAGTGGCAGCCGTAATTAATTGCCCGATGATGATAAAAAATAACATCGCAGTAATCCCTAATTTAGGTGCAAGCAAAACGGTTGTGAACACGACAACGGCTCCGAGTACCCCACCAATTAACTTCCACCAAGGTTGTGATGGAATCGTGGATAAGTTGCCCCATAAATCAGTTTTAGCCAATGCGATAAAAAAGAGAAAAATCGTACCTACCGCAAAAGAAATAAAGGTAGCAATCATCGCTTCGCCACTCATGACTTTCGCCAATTGTGTATTAATAGCTGATTGCGTGGCGAGTGCTACGCCTGCCGCTAAAGCGACGATGAGATAAACAAAAAACATCGAGACTCCCAACATAAAATTTAGTTTATTTTAACCTTTTCTAATTTACCGTGAAATGCTTTCTATTCGGCAAAAATCGTCCCAAAATCAACCGCACTTTGCATTTAATTCATAAATACCTCAAAAGTTGTAAGTCATCTTACCTGTTTATTTGATCTTGATCACTATTTGACTATTCTTTATTTGACGCTAATCTTCAAATCCATAGCCGAAAAGCAATTCCAAGAAACCCAAAACAGCGATTACCTCTGCTTTATTGAAGCACGCGCCACCCAAATGTTGCGCGACAATAAAGTCCTTCCCGAAAAAGGCAAAAAAGAGTTGGAGAGATTACTGTCTGTCGTCAAAACACATTTAGCATAGCGACGCCAAAATAATCATAACTTTTGGCTATATGAAATAAGCTTTTCTTCTTTTTCTTACTGAATTTAGAAAGGTATTATCAAGCGGAAATTTATGATTTATCCCTTAGGAGTGGTTTATGTCTCAATTTAAAATTCACACCATTGAATCTGCACCGGAAGCGGCACAAGAAGCCTTAAAAGCCGTACAAAATGCCAATGGTTTTATTCCAAATTTAATTGGTGTTCTCGCAAATGCCCCTACTGCACTTGAAACTTATCGTACAGTGGGAGGTATTAATGGTCGTAATAGCCTAACCGCAACAGAACGCGAAGTGGTGCAAATTACTGCTGCCGTAGTCAATGGCTGTGGTTTCTGTGTAGCAGGCCACACGAAGATCGCTTTAAAAGCGTTAAAACTTGAAGAAGAGCTTGTAAACCAAATTCGTGCAACTGCTCGTATTGAAAGTGATAAAAAACTCGATACTTTAGCGCGTTTCACCCTTGCTGTTATTTTACAAAAAGCAAAATTAACCGAAGCACAACTTAACGCGTTCTTTGATGCAGGTTATACCCAAGAAAATGCTATTGATGTGATTTTAGGTGTTAGCCTCGCCACATTATGTAATTATGTGAACAATATTGCTGAAACTCCAATCAACCCTGAATTACAAGCATTTTCATAATCAAGTCTATAAAAGTGCGGTTAAAATGATCTGCACCCCAAAAGTTGGACTAACCAAACCAACAATTGAGGTGCAGATTTTTTATGGGTAAACACTACACAATCGAATTTAAATTACAGGTTCTTCAACCTATTCTGAATCGAAAAATGAGTATTAGAGAAGCTGCTCGTTTTTACAATATTCCTTCCAACGCCTTAGTTGGGACATGGTTGAAACGGTTTGAAAAAAGTGGCATAAAAGGAGTGATTCCCCGTAAACCATCAGGACGACCGCCGATGAAACCCAAATATGTAAAGAGGACATGTTAATGCAAGCCGTCAAAGGATTAAATAAAGCTTGTGGTGTCATTTTGCATTCAGACCAGGGATGGCAATATCAAATGGTAGCTTATCG
>JAGZRY010000373.1 GCA_018381425.1 Haemophilus parainfluenzae | reverse complement strand
TGATAAAGCGCCAATCACTGCAGAAAACTTTTTAAATTATTGTAAAAACGGTTTCTATAATAACACAATTTTCCATCGTGTTATTGATGGATTTATGATCCAAGGCGGTGGTATGGAAAGCGGAATGCGTGAAAAAGCAACAAACGCACCGATCCAAAATGAAGCTAATAATCGTTTAAGCAATAAACGTGGCACAATCGCCATGGCGCGTACCTCTGATCCTCATTCTGCAACGGCACAATTCTTCATTAACGTGGCAGATAATGACTTCTTAAACTACCGTTCAAAAGAGATGTTTGGCCGTGAAGTCGTGCAAGAATGGGGCTATGCCGTATTCGGTGAAGTGGTTGAAGGCATGGATGTGGTTGATAAAATCAAAAAAGTAAAAACCGGCAATAAAGGCTTCCACCAAGACGTTCCGACAGAAGATGTTGTGATTACATCCGTTTCTGTAGAATAATTAATTTGGTGTGTGGATGCATAATCTACACACCTTTTTCTTAAGTGAAATAACGCGATGCCTTTCTTCGATACTCATACCCATCTTGATTATCTTCATCATGACACTGGTGAGCCATTAGCTCAGCTCGTGGAGAACGCTAAGCAAGCTGATGTGCAAAAAATCTTGATTGTGGCGGTAAAAGAGTCGGATTTTAAAACGATCCAAAATATGACCGCACTTTTCCCTGAGCATCTTTATTGTGGGCTTGGGCTACATCCTCTTTATATCAAAGAACATCAAGAGCATGATTTAGAGATATTAGATGCGGCATTATCTGTTCGTAATCAAAATTGTACAGCCGTAGCAGAAATAGGCTTAGAGTGTGCGATTCCTGATTTATTGACTGATGAATTATGGCAAAAACAACAGTACTTTCTGGAGAGTCAGCTTTATTTAGCGAAGAAATATAATCTGTCAGTTAATTTACATAGTCGAAAATCTCACGAGCAATTATTCCGTTTTTTAAAACAGGCTAATTTGCCAAAATGTGGTGTGGTGCATGGTTTTTCTGGAAGTTATGATCAAGCAAAACGATTTGTGGATTTAGGCTATAAAATTGGCGTAGGCGGCACGATTACTTATGAACGTGCGAATAAAACGCGCCAAGCGATTGCTAAGCTGCCATTAGAGGCGTTGGTATTAGAAACGGATACACCAGATATGCCAGTGTTTGGCTTTCAAGGACAACCTAATCGACCAGAGCTGATTGTTCACACCTTTGAGGTGTTATGCCGTTTAAGAAGTGAAAATGCTGAAGTGATTAAAGAAACAGCTTGGCAGAATAGCTTAACCTTATTCGGTTAAACCTTAAAACGGTAAATCACTTGATTGGCTGAACCTCGCCAAACTAAGCTTGGGTCAGCCTGTTCTTGTATAAATTTTCCATCAATAAGCACGTCAATATAAGGCAACATTTGACGTTGATAATCATCAAGTTCATCCAGTTTATAACCCGTCCATACCCAAATGTCCTTATCGGGACATTCTTTTTTTACACGCTGAATAAAAGGAAGTAAGGCTTCAACATTACGTGGATGCATCGGATCCCCTCCGGAAAGTGTGAGCCCTTGACGTTTAATACGCGTATCTTTTAAATCATTGATGATCTGTTGTTCCATCGCCTCATCAAATAATACGCCATTATCAAAAGACCAACTCTTTTGGTTGTAGCAACCACGGCAACCATGTGTACAACCACTAACGAAAAGGGTACAACGCGTGCCTTCGCCATTTACAACATCGGTAGGGTAGTATTGGAGATAGTTCATGGTTTTACCTCAAAAGTGCGGTCGATTTTCTCGTCAAATTCACCGAATTGATAAATTAACCTTTGCAATACCGGGTCAATTCTTGCATAATAGCCCACCTAATCGCATTGCGATATCAATGGGAATCTTCTCGGTCTCTCGCAACGGTGTCCGGTTTACTCGGTCAGGTTCGGAAGAAAGCAGCCAAAGTCGGAATTTCTGTGTGCCGAGAATAAGCTGGGA
>JAGZRY010000372.1 GCA_018381425.1 Haemophilus parainfluenzae | reverse complement strand
CGTCAATTTCGATTTAACTGTTTATTCAAGGAAGAATAGACATTTATCCTCAACCCCGCATTTTATGGATCTTAATGTGGATGTTATTAACTTAAATTAAGAAGATTATTTATATGTCAGAATCTTTTGCTCAACTCTTTGAAGAATCATTAAAAGGCCTTGAAACCCGTCAAGGTTCAATCGTTAGCGGTACTGTTGTTGCTATTCAAAAAGGCTTTGTACTTGTTGATGCAGGCCTAAAATCTGAATCTGCAATTCCTGTTGCTGAATTCCAAAACGCTCAAGGTGAACTTGAAGTTAAAGTTGGCGACACAGTAAACGTAGCTTTAGATGCAGTTGAAGATGGTTACGGCGAAACTAAACTTTCTCGTGAGAAAGCTGTTCGTCACGAATCTTGGATTGAATTAGAAAAAGCTTACGAAGATAAAGCGACCGTTATCGGTTTAATCAACGGTAAAGTGAAAGGCGGTTTCACAGTTGAGTTAAACGGTGTTCGTGCATTCTTACCAGGTTCATTAGTTGACACTCGTCCAGCACGTGAAGCAGATCACTTACTTGGTAAAGAATTAGAATTCAAAGTAATCAAATTAGATCAAAAACGTAACAACGTTGTTGTTTCTCGTCGTGCAGTGATCGAATCTGAAAACAGCCAAGAACGTGAACAAATCCTTGAGAACCTAGCTGAAGGTTCAGAAGTTAAAGGTATCGTTAAAAACTTAACTGACTACGGTGCGTTCGTAGATTTAGGTGGCGTTGACGGTTTATTACACATCACTGATATGGCTTGGAAACGTGTTAAACACCCAAGTGAAATCGTGAATGTAGGCGACGAAGTGACTGTTAAAGTATTAAAATTTGACAAAGATCGTACTCGCGTATCTTTAGGCTTAAAACAATTAGGTCAAGATCCTTGGGTTGCTATCGCTGAAAACCACCCAGTAAACAGCAAATTAACTGGTAAAGTAACTAACTTAACTGACTATGGTTGTTTCGTTGAAATCTTAGATGGCGTTGAAGGTTTAGTTCACGTTTCTGAAATGGATTGGACTAACAAAAACATCCACCCATCTAAAGTTGTAAGCTTAGGCGATACAGTTGAAGTGATGGTATTAGAAGTTGACGAAGAACGTCGTCGTATTTCTTTAGGCTTAAAACAATGTAAAGCTAACCCATGGACTCAATTCGCTGAAACTCATAACAAAGGCGACAAAGTTACTGGTAAAATCAAATCAATCACTGATTTCGGTATCTTCATCGGTCTTGAAGGTGGTATCGACGGTTTAGTTCACTTATCTGACATTTCTTGGAATGTTGCAGGTGAAGAAGCAGTTCGTAACTACAAAAAAGGTGACGAAGTTTCTGCAGTGGTATTAGCAGTAGATGCAGTGAAAGAACGTATTTCTTTAGGTATCAAACAACTTGAAGATGATCCATTCAACAACTTCGTAGCAATCAATAAAAAAGGTGCAGTAATTTCTGCAACTGTTGTTGAAGCTGACGCTAAAGGTGCTAAAGTTGAATTAGCAGGTGGCGTTGAAGGTTATATCCGTGCAGCAGACTTAACAAACGAAGTTGCCGCAGGTGATGTAGTTGAAGCAAAATACACTGGTGTTGATCGTAAAGCACGTATCGTTCACTTATCTGTAAAAGCGAAAGATCAAGCTGAAGAAGCCGCTGCAGTTGCAAACGTGAATACCAAACAAGAAGATGTTGCTATTCCAAACGCAATGGCTGAAGCTTTCAAAGCAGCTAAAGGTGAATAATTAATTCACATAAATAAGGCTGGGTTATGACTCAGCCTTATTACTAGCAGCTATAATTAACAAGGATTTAGCGGTAATTTATTATGAACTAATACATTACCTGTAAGTCTTAATAACAAGTTTAAGTACAAATTTAAAGGAGAGTTGACGATGACTAAATCTGAACTAATTGAAAATCTATCAACAAAGCACCCAACTTTATCCGCAAAAGAAGTAGAAGGTATTGTAAA
>JAGZRY010000371.1 GCA_018381425.1 Haemophilus parainfluenzae | reverse complement strand
CGCATTTTTCTTTTGTAACTCAAGCTCATACAATTTCGCTTTTAACTGCTTCATGGCTTGATCTTTATTTTTGTGTTGAGAACGATCGTTTTGACATTGCACGACAATCCCACTTGGCATGTGAGTAATACGCACCGCACTTTCGGTTTTATTGACATGCTGACCACCCGCACCGGATGCTCGGTAAACATCAATACGTAAATCAGCTGGATTGATTTCAATATCAATATCATCATCAATTTCAGGATAAACGAAAGCCGCTGCAAATGATGTATGGCGACGGTTATTAGAGTCGAATGGACTTTTGCGCACTAAACGATGAATACCGGTTTCCGTACGTAACCAACCGAAAGCATATTCGCCACTGACACGAATCGTCGCTGATTTTAAACCTGCGACATCGCCATCAGAGACTTCCATTAATTCTGTTTTAAAGCCTTTGCTTTCAGCCCAACGGAGGTACATGCGAAGTAACATTTCCGTCCAGTCTTGCGCTTCTGTACCACCGGAACCTGCCTGTAAATCGACATAACAATCACACGCATCGTGTTCACCGCTAAACATGCGTCGGAATTCTAATTTTGCGAGTTGTTGTTCAAGCTCATCTAATTCAGCAACGGCTTCATTGAAGGTCTCTTCATCTTCCGCTTCAACGGCTAATTCAAGTAGTCCTTCAACATCTTCTAAACCTTGTTCTAAATTCTTGATGGTATCAACTACTTGTTCAAGTGAAACGCGCTCTTTCCCAAGCGCTTGAGCTTTTTCAGGTTCGTTCCACACATCGGGTTGTTCTAATTCTGCATTAACTTCTTCTAAACGCTCGATTTTTACGTCGAAGTCAAAGATACCCCCGAAGCACAGAAGTGCGCTCGGAAAGTTCGGTGATTTTGTTTTTGATTGGATTGATTTCAAACATAATAAATAAACCTCTATAAACGGTAGAAGTATAAGTCATTTTCAGTATTTTTGGTAGTTTGGCTTGCACAAATTATCGATCCATTTATAATTCTATTCTTCGTTGTTTAGATATATTTAGGAATAAAAAATGAAGAAATTATTAACCGCACTTTTAATCACTGTTTCAGCCACAGCTATGGCGAGTGATGCTGAGATTAAATCGAAGTTACAGGCGTTAGGTGCAAAAAATATTGAAGTGAAAGATTCACCGGTAAAAGGCCTTAAAACAGCCGTGACTGATCAGGGCATTTTATACGTGAGCGAAAATGGTCAATATGTTTTGCAAGGCAAAATGTATGAATTAACAAATAAAGGCCCTGTTGACGTGGCAGGTAAACTTTTAGCGGATAAAGTGAATGCGTTAAAAAACGAAATGATCATTTATCCTGCAAAAAATGAAAAATATGTTGTGACTGTATTCATGGATATCACTTGTCATTATTGCCATATCCTTCATCAACAACTGAAAGAATATAATGATTTAGGTATTACTGTTCGTTATCTTGCATTCCCACGTGGTGGTATGAATGAAACCGCTCGCCAAATGGAAGCAATTTGGACGGCAAAAGATCCTGTATTTGCATTGAACGAAGCAGAAAAAGGTAACTTACCGAAAGAATTGAAAACCCCTAATATTGTAAAAAAACACTATGATTTAGGTATACAACTTGGTGTGAAAGGTACGCCAAGTATTGTGACTTCAACAGGTGAAATGCTTGGCGGGTATTTAAAACCTCAAGATTTATTAGCTGTGTTACAAGAATCAGCACAATAATTATTAGTAGTGAGGGCGTATTGTATGCGCCCTTAAAATATTCATGTCATCAAAGTACATATCGAATGTTCCTTTAATGTAATTTTAAATAACGAAACACTGTGAAAAAACTCATTAAACGTCGTGAAATTCCTGGCGGAAATCCTGTTTCAGATAATACATTACTCGATCGTCTCTATCGTTCTCGTCATATAAAAAATAGTCAAGAATTAGACCGCACTTTGCAATCAATGCTAAATCCCAATCAATTATACGGTATTCAACAAGCCGT